>JAFZXG010000172.1 GCA_017616925.1 Clostridia bacterium
CGACAGGGACAATTACCTTTCCGCCGAAGAGGCGTTAGAGTACGGTCTCATTGACAGAATATTCGTAAAGCGCGATTAAAAAACGGAGTTATATGAAGAATAACGAAAACGAACAGCAACAATTCTGTTCCTTCTGCGGAAAACCGAAGGAACTCGTTAAAAAACTTATCGCCGGTCCTCACGGCGTCTTTATCTGCGACGAGTGCGTGGAAGTTTGCCGCGAAGTCATAAGAAAAGACGAAGAGAAGTCCGGAGATAAAAGTTTTAAATTGTATAAACCCGCCGAGATAAAAGAAAAACTCGACGAGTATATTATCGGTCAGGAAGAGGCGAAGAAGGTGCTTTCCGTCGCGGTGTACAACCACTATAAGCGTATCAACGCGGAAAAAAGCGGCGACGGCGTGGAACTCGACAAGAGCAATATCCTGCTTTTAGGGCCTACGGGATCGGGAAAGACCTTGCTTGCGAGAACTCTCGCGGGTATTTTGGACGTACCTTTCGCGGTCGCGGACGCCACGACTCTGACGGAGGCTGGCTACGTCGGTGAAGACGTGGAAAATATTCTGCTGAAACTGATACAAAACGCTGACTTCGATATAGAACGCGCTCAAAAGGGTATAGTCTATATCGACGAAATAGATAAGATAGCGAGAAAGTCCGAGAACGTGTCCATTACTCGCGACGTTTCGGGCGAAGGCGTTCAGCAGGCGCTTTTGAAGATCATAGAAAGCACGGTCGCCAACGTTCCCCCGCAGGGCGGAAGAAAGCATCCGCAGCAGGAGTGCCTGCATATAGACACCACGAATATCTTGTTTATTCTCGGCGGCGCGTTCGTCGGACTTGACAAGATAATCGAGAAGAGAAAAGAAAAGGCTTCTCTGGGATTCGGCGGAAACGTCGGAAGAAAAAAGGAAAACGATTTCGAGATCATAAAGGACGTTACGCCGCAGGATCTTATAAAATACGGTCTTATTCCCGAATTCGTGGGAAGAGTTCCTATCACCGTGGGACTGCATCCGCTTGACGAAAAAGCACTCGTCAGTATTCTGACCGAGCCCAAAAACGCACTCGTCAAACAGTATAAAAAACTTATAGGACTCGATAACGTCGAACTCGAAATAACCGACGCGGCGGTGTCCGCGGTGGCGAAAAGGGCGATAGAGTTAAAGACGGGGGCGAGGGGACTTCGCACAATACTCGAAAATATTATGATCGACACGATGTACGATATTCCGTCGTCCGACGATATAGAAAAGATCGTCGTGGACGAAGGCGCGGTGTCGGGCGAAGAAAAGCCCAAGATCGTAAAAAAGAAGATCGCGTGATCTTATTCGTTTCGGAGAAATAAGCGAAGGGGAAAATCCCCCAAGCGAAAAATAAAAAATTTTTAATAAAAATAATAAAAACGGTTGACAAGCCTTAACGTTTTTGGTACAATGTTTAGGCTGTGTAATCTGGGTTGATACGGGAAGTTACTGAAAATCGTCAGTAAACGACAGATAATTTCCGTTGACAAGTGTGGGGCGTTGATCCCTGCGACTAACTTCAAACGAATTAGTAAAGTCATTCGCAGCGACTTAAAAATTTAAGTATCGGCGAGTGATTTTTTTATTTACTTATTCGCGACACACACGGCGGAGTTTACACCAGCGCAAAAAGTTAGGAAAAGGAGAAAAAGAAATGGCAGGACAGAAAATCAGGATCAAACTTATGTCGTACGACAGCGAAATGCTTGATTCGGCGGCGAAAAGGATAGTGGAAACTATGGCGAAATCGGGTGCGAAGATCAGCGGGCCTATTCCGCTTCCCACCGAGAAGGAAATAGTTACTATTCTCCGTTCGCCCCATAAATATAAGGACGCGAGAGAGCAGTTCGAGATCAGAACGCATAAAAGACTTATAGACATCTATTCGCCCAACGTAAAACTGTTGGACAGCATACAGTTGCCCGCAGGCGTAGATATCAAGATCAAACTGTAAGTCTAAACATTATATATATCGGAGGTGAACTTTATCTATGAATAAAGCAATCATTGGAAAGAAACTCGGCATGACGCAAGTGTTCTCTGCCGACGGAAAGGTTATTCCCGTAACGGTGATCGAGGCAGGTCCTTGTCCCGTAGTGCAGGTAAAGACTTTGGAAAGAGACGGTTACTCGGCGGTAAAACTCGGTTTCGACGCCGTGGACGAAAAACTTTTAAGTAAACCGCAGGCGGGCGTATTCAAGAAAGCTGGCGCTCCCGCGCAGAAAGTTCTGAAGGAATTCAGACTCGACGGTGCGGAAACCGTGGCGGTAGGTTCGGTCGTGGAGTGCGACGTGTTCGCCGCGGGCGACCAGGTCGATATAGCGGGCGTAACCAAAGGTCACGGATTTACGGGCGTTATCAAGAGATGGAACAATCACAGACTTAAAGAGACGCACGGCGTCGGCCCTGTGCATAGGGAAGTCGGTTCTATGGGCGCGAACAGTTCTCCGTCCAGAGTATTTAAGGGCAAGAAGATGCCGGGACAATACGGACACGAGAACGTGACGATATTGAATCTCGAAGTCGTTAAAGTCGATAAGGAAAGGAACGTGATCCTCGTTAAAGGCGCGGTCCCCGGTCCTGTAAAGGGTATCGTAACGATACGCAACAGCGTTAAAGCGTAAGGAGAAAGATCATGCCAAGTGTAAAATTGTATAATATGAAGGCAAAAGAAGTCGGCACTATCGAATTATCGGACGCTTTGTTCGCGGCGGAGTATAACGAACCCGTTATACACCAAGCGGTAGTGACGAGACTTGCCAACGAAAGACAGGGAACGAAAAGCACGCTTACCCGCAGCGAAGTCCGCGGCGGCGGTGCGAAACCTTGGAGACAGAAGGGAACGGGCAGAGCGAGACAGGGTTCTAACAGGAGTCCGCAATGGATAAAAGGCGGCGTGGTATTCGCGCCGAAGTCCAGAGACTTCTCGAAGAAAATGAACTATAAGGCGAAAGAAGTCGCGCTTTTCTCCGCGCTTTCCCAGAAACTCAGAGACGACGAGATACTCTTTATAGACGAGATCGCCGTTTCCGAGCCCAAGACCAAAGAAATGATCGCCTTCCTGAAAGCGTTCGATCTTAAGAAGACCGTTCTTCTCGTTATGGATAATTCGGACGAAAACGTTCTGAGAGCGATCTCGAACATAAAGGAAATAACCCCCATCAACGTCGCGCAGATCAACACTTACGACGTGGTGAAGAACGCCAAGATCGTTATTTCCAAGAAGGCTGTAGAAAAAATAACGGAGGTCTACGGAGAATAATGAGTGCGCACGATATTATTATTAAACCCCTTCTCTCTGAAAAGAGTTACGCGGGTATAAAAGACAAGAAGTATTACTTCATCGTCAAAAAAGATGCGAATAAGACACAGATCAAACTTGCGATAGAAGAGATTTTCGGCGTCAAGGTCGAAAAGGTCAACACCGCTATCGTAGGCGGCAAGTTGAAGAGGCAGGGCAAATACGAAGGTTATACGCCCGACTATAAGAAAGCCGCCGTTCAACTTAAAAAAGACAGTAAATCGATCGAATTCTTCGATTCACTCTCTTAATTTTCCGGAGGATCAGAAAAATGGCTATTAAAAGATATAAACCGACTTCGTCCGCCCGTCGTTTTATGACGGTTTCGGCTTACGACGAGATCACGAAGTCCACGCCCGAAAGATCTCTGCTCGAAGATCAGAGAAAGTCCGGCGGAAGAAACTCGCAAGGTAAAATAACCGTTCGTCATATCGGTGGCGGCAACAGAAGAAAGTACCGTATAATCGATTTTAAAAGAGCCAAAGACGGCGTTCCCGCGACGGTAAAGGCGATCGAATACGATCCCAACCGCAGCGCGAATATCGCTCTTTTATACTATGCCGACGGCGCGAAAACTTATATTCTCGCTCCCGTAGGTCTTAAAGTAGGGGACATTATCGTTTCGGGCGAGACCGCGGATATCAAAGTCGGCAACGCGCTCCCGCTGCAGAGCATCCCCACCGGCACCTTCGTGCACAACGTGGAGCTGTATCCCGGCCGCGGCGGCCAGCTTGCAAGATCCGCCGGCAACGCCGCGCAGCTCATGGCTAAGGAAGGCATCTACGCCCTCCTGCGTCTTCCCTCAGGTGAGCTTCGCAACGTTTCGGCAGACTGCATGGCCACAGTTGGCCAGGTAGGCAATATCGACCACGAAAATGTCAAGGTCGGTAAAGCGGGCCGCAAGCGTCATATGGGCTGGAGACCGACCGTCAGAGGTTCCGTAATGAACCCCAATGACCACCCCCACGGCGGCGGCGAAGGCAAATCCCCCATCGGCAGACCGGGCCCCGTTACCCCCTGGGGTAAGCCCGCTCTCGGTTACAAGACCAGAAAGAACAAGAAACCGTCAGACAAGCTTATTGTTAAGCGTCGTAACGACAAGTAAGTGAAAGGAGCAGATAATAATGGGCAGAAGCGTTAAAAAAGGACCTTTTGTGCAGCCTAAACTGCTCGAAAGAGTTCAGAAAATGAA
>JAFZXG010000173.1 GCA_017616925.1 Clostridia bacterium
TATATAGATAGTTTTTATTCGGGTGTTTTTTATTAAAGACGGTATATCGTTGTACTCGGCTTTTTTTATGTTTCCGTCGAGCGAGCCGTCTATTTCGCAGGACGAAAAGACGTCGTAAAGCGCGATATTGAGACGCAGAAGTTCTTTCCTTTTTTCTTCGTTAGATATCGCCTTTAAGTCCGTTCCCGTTATAGCCGACAGTATTTTCCAGAATCTGTTCTGCGGATTAGAATAGTAAAAATTATTTTCGCGCGATTTGACGCTCGGAATAGAACCGAGTATCAAAACCGTGCAGTTTTCGTCTATTACGGGTGAAAAACAGCAAACTTTCATAAGTTTATAATCGTTTACGATCTTAAACTCGCGCGGCGTCTTTTCGTCGTTTTCGGTCAGTCTTTCACGATTAAATCCACGAACTTGAAGTTTACGCAATCCACGAGTCCGCGGTTGGTAAGTCTTAAGTCGGGTATGCAGGCGAGAGATAAGCCCGACATCGTCATAAACGGCGACGGTGCGCGGCAACCCATCTTCTTCCACGCCTTTTCGAGTCCTTCGACTCTCGCGTCGGTCGTGTCGAGATCTTCGGCGGACATAAGTCCCGCTATTTCGAGCGGCACGAGTCCTAAAATTTCGCCGTTGCTTACCGCGACGAGTCCGCCGCCGCACTCGATAAGCGTGTTCGCGGCGAGTTTCATATCTTCGTCGTTAGTGCCGACGACGAGAAGGTTATGCGCGTCGTGCGCGACGGTCTGCGCGAGTGCGCCGTGTTTTATTCCGAAACCTTTGACGAATCCCATACCTTTAGTTCCCGTCGCCTTATGTCTTTCGAATACGACCACTTTCATTATATCGTTTTCGGGATCGGTCTGGATCTTTCCGTCTTTCACGGGTAGGGTGACGATAGCGACGTCGGTCGTGGTCTTGGCGGGTTTTATTTCGATCGCGCGGACTTTTACCTTTTCGCCGTCCGCCTTTATATCGAAGTCGCTTTCGGTGAGTTTATTGAGATGAACGGTGTGTTTGGTGGATTCGGGGTAGGTGTACGGCTTGAATATCGCGAGGAGTTCGCCCTTTTCGGCGACGAGTTCGCCGTCGATAAACGTCTTTTCGATTTTACAGGTCTTGGGATCGCTTATTAAAACCATATCGGCGCACTTCGACGGCGCGATAGATCCCAGTTCGTGTTCCAACTTAAAGCAAGTGGCTACGTTTATGGTAACCATCTGAATAGCCTTGACGAAATCGACGCCTTCTTCCTGCGCGCGTTTTACAATGTGATCGAGATGTCCTATGGTCTTTAAGGTATGGGGGTGATTATCGTCCGAAACGAGACAGGCGAAACGGCTGTCGATCTCGTGTTTCGTGACCGCTTTCGCGACTTCTTTAAGGTCGTGCCAGGCGGAACCTTCGCGTAAAAAGGCGTACATACCGAGTCGCATTTTGGCGAGTGCGTCTTCTTCTCTCGTCGATTCGTGGCAACTGTTTATGCCCGCCGCGATATAGGCGTTCAGTCCCGCGCCCGTCTCGGGCATCGAATAATGTCCCGAAACCGCCTTGTCCGCTTTCAAAGTCTCGTTTACTATATCCAAAGTGTGCGGATCGCAGTAGAGTATTCCGGGGAAGTTCATCATTTCGCCGAGTGCGACGCACTCTTTCCACTGCATAACGTTCACCACGTCGCTGGGGTGGATCTCCGCGCCCGTGTCTTCAAACCCCGGAACGGCGGGAACGCAGGACGGGGCGGTAAGCATCGCCTTAAAAGGCGTTCTCTTTACGTCGTCAAGCATATGTCTTACGCCCGCGAGACCTAAAACGTTACAGATCTCGTGCGGATCGAAGAAGATACCGCAAGTCCCGTGCGGGATCACCGCTTTCGCGTATTCGCTTGCGGAAAGCATTGAAGACTCGATATGCGCGTGTCCGTCCATAAACGCGGGGGCGAGATACATACCTTCCGCGTCTATGACCTGCGTGCCGTTTCCTATCGTAAAAAGAGCGTCTCCGACAAGGGCGATCCTGCCCTTCTTTACGGCGACGCTAATGTTTTCGATAATTTCACCGGTGCAGACGTTGACGAGTCTGGCGTTCTTTATAACGGTATCGGCGGGCATTCTGCCCATTGCGACCGAAATAAGATCCGCGGAACATTCCCAAAGGGGATATTTACAGAAATGATTGATCATAGTGTTTACCGCCTTTTTTATTTTCTTTAAGACTATTTTACTAAATAAAACGGTAAAAAGTCAATCAAAAATCGAAAGTGTCCGATACGTTTTTAGCCGAACGAATACTTGCTTTATATATTCGGCGGTGATATAATTATTAAAAAGAAGGTGAAACAAATGGATATAAAAAAAGAGTGTGCGAAAGCGACGGAAGAACTCGTCGCCAAAGCAAAATTAAAGAAAGGCGACGTATTCGTAGTCGGCTGTTCGACGAGTGAAGTTCACGGCAACAAAATAGGCACGGACTCCGATCCCGATACCGCCAAAGAGATATTCGACGGAATATACGGAGTTCTTAAAGAAAAAGGGATATATCTTGCCGTTCAGTGCTGCGAACATTTAAACCGTGCGATCGTTACCGAACGGGCGGCGATCGGGGGCGCGGATATCGTCAACGTCGTTCCGCAAAAGAAAGCGGGCGGTTCGCTCGCCACGGTGGCTTACGGAGAGTTTAACGATCCAGTAGTCGTCGAAAAAATCCGCGCGGACGCGGGTATGGATATAGGGGGAACGCTTATAGGTATGCACTTAAAGGAAGTAGCCGTTCCCGTCAGACTTTCCGTGGACAAGATAGGCAAGGCGAATATAATCTGCGCCAGAACGCGCCCGAAGTTTATCGGCGGCATAAGAGCGATATACGATCAGGATCTTTTGTAAACTTACGCAAAAAAAAGAGAAAGACTTTGTGCTTTCTCTTTTTTTATGGCTTACCGTAAGGCTAATTGTTTGAGTTTGAAAAATTCAGACAATTAGTTCCCGTTGAGAGAAGGGCAAGCAACAATAACATCTGAGTCGTCGTCAGCGTTCCCTCGTTCATAAGTAAAAACAGAAGAGCAATCAGCACTAAATTAGTAGAGCCCATTTTTTACCTCCTTTTTTACAAAATAAGCCGTTTTTATATAATATGCGTAAAAGCCTATCAAAATGTTCGCAAGTTTATCATTTATAATATATGTACATTCATTTATTCGGAGGGGATATGGAAGTTTTGATAGACCGAAGGCTGCAATCGATGATAAAGGATTACGTTCCCGAAGGCGAAATACTCGACGATCTCGTGTCGTTCTTCTCGATTTTTTCGGACTATACGCGTCTTAAAATGATCTCTGCTTTAGGGATAACCGAAATGTGCGTTTCGGACATATCGGCGGTGCTTAGACTGAATCAGACGACTGTGTCGCACCAGCTTCGGTTTTTGAAGAATCTGAACGCCGTTAAAACGAGAAGACAAGGCAAGGTGATCTTTTATTCGTTGCGCACCGAAGTTATAAACGATATATTATTGAAGGGAGTTGAATTTTTGGGCTATTAAGCGCTTGTAAACTGCGGCAAAATCGTTTATAATTATAATATGGGCGTTCTCGAAGATAAACTTAAACTTCTGCCGACCGATCCCGGCGTTTACGTTATGCTCGACGAAAACAAGCAAATCATTTACGTCGGCAAGGCTAAAAACCTTAAAAACAGGGTAAGGCAGTATTTTTTTAACGGCGTAAAAACCGAAAAGGTTATGGCGATGGTAA
>JAFZXG010000174.1 GCA_017616925.1 Clostridia bacterium
CCCTTTAATCTCACGCCTTTTAGTTTAGATACCGCTTGGGCAGTCGATATCACTTCGTCGTATTTCAGTCCGCTTTTCGACTCTTCTTCGCCGATATTGACTTCGAGAAGGATATCCTGCACCACGCCGCGCTTAAGGGCGAGAGACGAGATCTCTTCGGCAAGGGATAGGGTATCTACCGATTGTATGAGCGCGACTTTACCGACGAGATACTTTACCTTGTTTTTCTGAAGATGACCGATAAAGTGCTGTTCGGCTTTTTTATCGAGTTTGTCCGTCTTTTCCCGAAACTCCTGCACCTTGTTTTCGGCTACGATTTTAAGTCCCTTTTTTATCGCCGCGTTGATCGTTTCGACGGGAACGAATTTCGTCGCCCCGACGAGCGTTATTTTCTCGCCGAGATCGTTTCCGACGCTTATTTCTTTTAAAACTTTATCGAGATTTTCAAGCATTTATTTCCCGCCGATAAGATCGGACATATCGAAAAGTCCGACCTTTTTCCCGTAAATATATTCCGCGGCTTTTAAAGCCCCTACGGCGAATATCTTTCTGTCCGTCGCTTCGTGGGTAAGGGTGACCGTTTCGCAGTCTCCCGCGAAGATTACCTGATGTTCGCCGACGATACTGCCGCCGCGAACTGCGTGGATACCTATTTCGTCCTTATTTCTCGCACCCACGTTGCCGTTTCTGCCGAACACGCAGTATTTATCGGGCGCGTTTTCCTTTATTTTATCCGCGATCATAAGCGCGGTACCGCTCGGCGCGTCTTTCTTTTCGCCGTGATGTTTTTCGATGATCTCTATATCGAACCCCGCAAGCGATCTTACGGCGTTTTTAACGAGTTCTATTAAAACGTTGACTCCGACCGACATATTCGCCGAACGGAATACCGCCGTTTTTTTCGAAAGACGCGCTACCGCGTCGTTTTCCTCTTTTCCGTAACCCGTGGCGCATAAAACGCACTTTATACCCGTCTTTAACGCGTAATCGCAAATGGGTTTTGCATTTTGCGGCGCGGAAAAATCGATAAGCACGTCCGCGTTTTCTTTTATTTTCGAAAAGTCCGAATAGACGGGGAAGTCCTTATCCGAAAAATCGTCTTTTAAATCGATACCGCATATCGCTTTCATTTCGGGGAAAGAAGAGAGCGACTCTTTTACTTTTTTCCCCATTTTGCCGTTCGCGCCGACTATAAGTACTTTTATCATATCACGCCTTCAAAGTAAATCCGAAATCCGAGAGTGCTTTTCTCAAAGTGATCTCGTGTTCTTTTTCGAGTTCTGTAAGCGGCGATCTTACGATCCCCGTGCCGAGACCGATCAACTCTATCGCCTTTTTTACGGGGATAGGGTTGACTTCGGTAAACATCTGGTCGATAAGCGGTAAAAGTCTTTCCTGAAGTGCGACCGCTTGTTCGTTTCTGCCCGAAAAATAGAGTTTGGCGACGTCCGCGACTTCTCTCGGCGCGACGTTGCTTGCAACCGAGATCAAGCCCATCGAGCCGATGGAGAGCATAGCGAGATTAAGATTGTCGTCGCCGGAATACAGCGCGGTTTTTCCGCGTATCAATCTTGCAGTTTCGCAGATCTGTTCCATATTCCCGCACGCTTCTTTTATACCGCCTATATTCTTGTTTTCGGCTATTCTCGCCATAGTTTCGGGCAGGATATTCACGCCCGTTCTCGCGGGAACGTTATAGCAAAGCACGGGAATATTCACGCTGTCGCAGATATCGTTATAATATTTAACGAGACCGTTCTGCGTGCATTTATTGTAGTAGGGGGTGACGACCAGAAGTCCGTCCGCACCCACTTTTTCGGCGAATTTACTCTTTTCTATCGCTTTTTTAGTGCAGTTGCTACCCGAACCTAAAATAAACTTGACTCTTCCTTCGATCTTCTCGTAGGAAAATTTGGCTACTTCGTCGTATTCTTCTTCGGTTATGGTGGGTGCTTCGCCCGTCGTTCCTAAAATACAGAGCGCGTCTATTCCGTTGGAGATCTGATACTCTATCTGCCGTGCGAGTGCGTCGAAATCCACGCCGTCATCGGTAAACGGAGTTATCATCGCGGTACAAGTACCCTTAAAAACAGTCTTGTTCATATTCTCTCCCGAAAAATTATTTGTTTCTCTGATCTTTGACCGCGCCGAGCCGGATCGCCGCTTCCGCTATCTGAACGGCGTTGGTTGCCGCACCCTTTCTTATATTGTCCGCGACTACCCAAAGGTTGACGCCCGACTTTACAGTTTCGTCCTTTCTTATCCTGCCGACGAAAACTTCGTCCTTATTTTCGGCGGTTATCGCCATGGGGTAGAGAAGTTTTGCGGGATCGTCCTGCAAGATCACGCCTTTGGCGGCGGACAGAACTTCGCGTACTTCTTCCGCGGTGCAGGGCTTATCGAATTCTACGTTGATAGATTCGCTGTGTCCGTAATATACGGGAACGCGAACGCAGGTCGCGGTGACTTTGAGATCCCAGTCGTTTAAGATCTTTTTGGTTTCGAAGATCATCTTGTCTTCTTCTCTCGTGTAGCCGTTGTCTAAAAACACGTCTATATGCGGCAGACAGTTGCCGAATATGGGATAGGGGAATTTCTGGGGCGCTTCGCCGCAGATACCGCCCTTTAAGTCGTTGAACCCCTTAACGCCCGCGCCCGAAACCGCCTGATAGGTGGAATAGACCACGCGCTTTATACCGAATCTTTCGTGTAACGGTTTTAAGACGACGACCGCCTGAATAGTCGAGCAGTTGGGGTTTGCTATTATATTTTTATGCCACAGAATATCGTTCTCGTTACACTCGGGGACGACGAGCGGAACGGAAGGATCTCTTCTCCAGGCGTTCGAATTGTCGATAACGAGCGTGCCGTGTTCGGCGAATACGGGGGCGAACTGTTTGCTTACGTCTCCGCCTGCCGAGAACAGCGCGATGTCTATTTTTTTATCGATAATATTTTCTTCTTTAAGTTCGATAACGGTATGGGGTTTGCCCATAAAGTCTATGACTTTGCCCGCCGACTTCGACGAAGCGAAAAGATAATAATTATCCGCGGGGAGATTTCTTTCGGATAAAACTTCGAGAAATTTGTTTCCGACCATGCCCGTTGCGCCGACTACTGCGATATTGTACTTCTGCATTTTTCAACTCCGTGTTTTCTTTTAGGAACAGTATAGCAAAAACGAGATAAAATGTAAAGTTTTTTCGGGAAGTTGTCGTATTTAATTGTTTAATTTGTCTTTTTGGTGTATATTATAATAAATCATTATGCGCTTCGGCGCGGTTTTCAAGGAGAAGTCCGATGGCAAAGAAAAAAGGCGGATTCATGGAACGGCTATTAATGGGTTCTGAAAAATCCGAAGGATACGCGAGAGCGTCCCTACCGTCAAACAGGTGGGAACTTTTCTGGGATATTTTCAAGGGAAGATTCGGGAAAATAGTTGTCCTGAATCTCCTTATACTGCTTACCGCTCTTCCGCTTATCGCGCTTATAGTGCTTAAACACTTTTCGGTTTTGGGTATGGGTGCGAGTTATCCTTTCTCGCAGCCTTTCGGCATAGGGTATTTGTCGCCGACTTCGATGACGGGGTATTCCGAACAGATCGAACTGCGGTCTAATCTCTTCGTCTATCTTCTGCTTCCGTTGGCGTTTATAATATTCTCCGTGGGACTTTCCGGCGGTGCTTACGTCGCGAGAAATATGATATGGACGGAAGGGATATTTATCGCCAACGACTTCTGGCTCGGAATAAAGCGCAATATAAAGCAAATGCTGTTGATCTCGCTTGTCTATTCGCTGTTTTTCTACGTATCGTCACTCGGCGTTTCGTTTATGAGTATGGCACAGGTCATAAACCCCGAACTCAAGTGGCTGTTTATCGTGGGTAAGGTGTTCACGTACTCGTTTATGGTGATTTTTACGATAATGTCGCTGCATATGATAACCATGTCCGTCACCTACGAAGTGAAATTCTTCCCGCTTTTAAAGAACGCGTTTTTACTGACTTTCTCTTTCATGCCGCACAACGTCATCTTCATATTCCTGGGGATAATACCTTTCCTTTTGCTGTGTTTCGGCGGGATATTCATGTTGATAGGCATAATAATGTGTATGATCTTGGGATTTTCGTTGTTCCTGCTTATATGGACGGATTTCTGTCAGTGGATATACGACTCTTACATCAATGAAAAGCACGGGTACGCCCGTAACAGAGGTATTTACGAAAAGGTGAAGGAGAGCGACGCGGAGTCGATCAAACTCTACAAAAAGCAGATCGACATAACCACGGCAAGCACATTCGCTTCGCGCCCGATAAAGCCTATTACGGACGACGAACTGAAGATCGAAGAACTGCCCGAAACTTTCGGCAGGGCGGACTTAGAGCGACTCGGCGAGAGCAAACGGCGTATTTACGAAGACCACGAAAAATACGTTGAAGAACATAAGGACGACGCGGAATTCGAGCCTTTCAAAAACGCTAAAGCCGACAAAGAACAGGAAGAAAAGTTAAAGCGCATCGAAGCGGCTAAAAGAGAACTCGAAAAAAGGGATAAAAAGCGTAAACGGGGTTAAAAAAGAGGCTTTGTCATGGATTCTGTAACTATCGTGGATTTTTTATTTCAACTCGCACTCATAC
>JAFZXG010000175.1 GCA_017616925.1 Clostridia bacterium
AATAGATCCTAAGTCTATCGCGTCTGCCAGTTCCGCCACATCCGCGGGCAAGATCGAACTTGATTCGCCCGCTTATCATATCAAATTTTCATCAAAAAGTCAAAGGATTGCGTTAAAACTTGAAAAGGACTTTAAAAAATGATACAATAATAAAAAAGAAGTCGTGGTCCGAGGGTAAAACCGCGGAATAGGAGCGAGAGATGGAATACAGAACGGAAAAAGATTGTCTCGGAGAAATGAAAGTGCCGAAGGACGCTTTGTACGGCGCGCAGACCGAAAGAAGCAGACGCAATTTCAAAATAGGAGCGGGCAAGGAAAATATGCCCGCGGAAATTATTTACGCGCTGGCGGTGATAAAAAAGGCGGCGGCGATCGTAAACGCGGAACTTTCGCCGCTTAAAATCACCGAAGAAAAGAAAGACGCGATAGTAAAAGCCGCCGACGAGATACTTTCTGGTAAACTCGATAAAGAATTTCCGCTCGTCGTGTTCCAGACGGGTTCGGGTACGCAGACGAACTTAAACGTAAACGAAGTGATCGCGAACGTGGGCAACGGGATCTTGGGAAGGAAACTTCTTCACCCGAACGACGACGTGAATCTAAGTCAGTCGTCGAACGACGTCTTTCCGTCCGCCGTGCATATCGCGATTTTAAACGAAACGAATAAAAAATTTATTCCCGCGGTAAAAGAACTTATAAACGCGCTTAAAGAAAAAGAAAAAGAGTTTCCGGACATAATAAAGTGCGGCAGAACACACTATATGGACGCGACGCCCGTTAAGTTCTCGCAGGAACTTTCAGGTTTTTCTTTCGCGCTTTCGCGCGATCTTGAGTTTATCGAAGAGACTTTGAAAAAACTGCTTTCGATAGCGCTCGGCGGCACCGCCGTCGGTACGGGACTAAACGCGCCCGAAACTTTCGATTTAAAGTGCGCGAAAGAAATAGAGAAGATAACGGGACTTAAAGTAAGACCTTCCGAAAACAAGTTCTGCGCGCTTTGGAGCAGGGGAGATATCGCGTTCTTCCACGGCGCGCTGAAAGCACTCGCGACCGACCTATATAAGATCGCCTGCGATATTCGGTTCCTTTCGAGCGGACCGCGGTGCGGAATAGGTGAAATCACCTTGCCCGCCAACGAACCGGGTTCTTCGATAATGCCCGGCAAGGTCAATCCGACTCAATGCGAGGCGGTAACTATGGTATGTGCGGAAGTTTTCGGGAACGATCAGACCGTATCGTTCGCCGCAAGTCAGGGAAATCTCGAACTCAACGTGTTCGCGCCCGTGATCGCCTACGACGTCCTGCAGTCGATAAGACTTTTATCCGAGTGCATGGAATCTTTTACCCGCAACTGCGTGGTGGGGATCAAGGCGAACCGAGAAAAAATGAAGAGTTATTTAGACAATTCTTTAATGCTCGTAACCGCGCTGTCAAAGACTATCGGATACGACGCCGCGGCGAAGATCGCGTTTACGGCGCAACGGGAAGGGATTTCGCTTAAAGACGCCTGCGTCAAACTTAAAGTAATGACTGAAAAAGAGTACGAAAAAGCGGTCGATCCCGAAAAAATGGTATAAAAAACGCCGAGAGGCGTTTTTTTTATAAAAATTTCGTCTAAAAAAAGGGTTTTTAAAATATTATTCGTAATATTATATGTGAGATAATTTTTCGATAACGGGAAAGGGAAAATGAAAGAAAAAACTTATAAAACCGAAGAACTGTTTCTGTCGCCTTACGCCAAAAAATCGATAGACACGATCGGAAGGCTTTACCCGGAAGAGCCTTGTCCCATGCGCACGGATTTTCAGCGTGACAGGGACAGGCTTATGCACTGTAAGGCGTTCAGACGGCTTAAAAACAAGACGCAGGTCTTTTTTTCGCCCGAAGGCGACCATTACAGAACGCGGCTTACTCACACCCTTTTGGTGTCGCAGGTGGCGCGTGCAATAGCGCGCGCTCTCTCGCTTAACGAAGATCTGACCGAGGCGATAGCTTTAGGGCACGATCTCGGACACACGCCGTTCGGACACGCGGGTGAAAGGATACTGAATAAACTGAATCCCGCGGGATTTCAGCATAACGTTCAGTCGGGAAGAGTGGTGGACGTACTCGAAAATAACGGCAAAGGGCTTAATCTTACCCGCGAAGTAGTGGACGGGATAATAAACCATAAGATAGACAGCGAGCCCAAGACTTTAGAAGGAAGAGCCGTGAGTATAGCCGACCGTATCGCTTACATAAACCACGATATAGACGACGCGATCGCGGGCGGGTTCATAACCGAAAGCGACCTTCCCAAAGACGCGATCGCGCTTCTCGGCAATACTTCGAGTAAAAGAATAAATTCCATGGTGTTTTCGATCTATCGCGAAAGCGACGGCAAGAATTACGTCAAAATGGGCGATGCCGAAGCGCAGGCGACCACCGTTCTTCGCGATTTTATGTTCGCCAACGTCTATAACGACCCCGCGTTTATGAAGGAGGAAAAGAAAGCGGACAGGATGATCACCGCGCTGTACGAATATTATAAAGCCGATCCGAACACCCTTCCCGCGTTCAACCGTTCGATGATAGAAAAGGACGGGATCGACACGGTGATATGCGATTATATCTCGTCGATGAGCGATACCTTCGCGGTAAACGAGTTCAGTAAGATATTTAT
>JAFZXG010000013.1 GCA_017616925.1 Clostridia bacterium
CGAAGATATTGCGTATACACCCGAAACGCGCGGGTCCCTGTATATGTATCCCGTCCATATTCTTGTTCTTTAAATTATAATCTAACCTGATATTTTCTACCGTGAAAGTATCCGCATCGGCGATCTGAACGGCAAACGACGTGGGATCTTTTAAGGTAAGGTTTTTAAGAGTTAGTCCCTTAACATGTATAAACCTTAACATAAGCACGAGATAGACGTTGGAAATATATATTTCTTTATCGCAGTCTTTATCTTCGTTCTCGTCACCCGCCTTTCCTTCGTTGGGAATCTTTTTGCGCTGCTGCGCAAGATTATTGCCGTCCCAGATACCGCCTTCTACCGTGATGTTTTCATTTACCGTGTCGTTATAAAGTCCGTCGTTATCGAGAATCGAACAATTCGCGCCGTCGGCAAGTTTTAACGTGGTCGTATTATCCATACAAAAATGCGTGTTGCTATGGATAATAAGCGGACGAGTCACGAGATATTTCCCCGCGGGAAGATAGACGTATCCCCCGTTATCGAGCATTTTTTGTATAATTTCCGTATCGTCGTGCATACCGTCGCCGTAAAGTATTTTTTTAACTACACCTTCGTTCATTATACTTCACCCCTTTAATTGTCAGATAGTCGGGAAACACAGAAGGACTACGGATATAAGCCCCAAAACGAATCCGATTATCTTCTTTGTCGTAGGTTTTTCGTGGAATAAAAGAACGGAAATAAAGACGGTAAGAAGCAACGCGCCGCCGTTAGCGACGGGATAGTAAATAAGCGTGTCTAAATTTCCGGCAAGATATAAATTGACGAAACTATACCCGCCCGTTATAAGTCCGGATAAAATTCCCGTTATGATAAAGTTTTTTTTGTTCCTCAGGGGTACTTGGGAATTTTTTTTCGTTATAAAGAATATGATTACGGATATTAATAGCATCGTAGAATACGCAATAGCGAGAAATTCGGATCTTTCGGCTCTTCCGTACGTAGATTGATGTATTTTTTCCATAAGTCCCGCCGATCCCGACATCAGAAAACATGCGATACATAGAAAAATCTGAAGTTTTCCCGCATTATTATCGTTTGTCGACGGCTCTTTAAAGAAAAAAATCGATACGATCATAGCAATAAGCCCGACAATTTGCAAAATTCCGAACGATTCCGCCCAAAAAATAGGACCTGCGATTGCGGGAATTACCATACCGTACAAATTCAGTAGCGACATAGTGGACATGGAGCCTATTTTCATCGCGTAGATCATAATGCTTTGCAGTAAAAGCACCACAACGGCATACCCTAACGCGCAAAGAACGGTAGGCAAAGAAATGCTTCCGCCTATAGATAAGACCAGGGCGAACCCGGCGGCTACGGCGTAACAGACGAAATTGAATCGAAATAGACCGTGGACGTCCGGCTGTTCTTTTTTTGCATAAAAATTATACGACGAAGACTTGCAAACGCATAGCACGATCGATATGAATAACAATAAGTAAAGCATTGATAATTGTCCCTTTGAACCGACGGATTATTCGGTAACTATCGCCATTATATCATTGATCGAAAAAAAGAAAAATAACGAAAAATAACCGCTGTATTACGTATTCTCTTTATCGACGCCGAGAACATTGAAATAATATACGGGTATCGCGCTCCAACCGTGACAGAGACTTCCCGCTCCGTCGAAATCTTCGCTGCCCTTTTCGGTTTCCCAAAAAGAAGTCGCGCCCGCGTCCAACATCTTTTCATACGTGATTTTAATATCTTTTAAAATATAGTTTTCGTACTTTCTTCCGAAAGTCAGAAGCGCGTCGTAAACAAACGCTTTCATAGAAAGCGTCGCTTTTATCATTTTATTATCTTTTATTATTGTTTCGGCAAGTTCTTCGCCGCCCAACCCTATGAGAATGGCAAAAGCCGTACCGAGTTGACTCGACCTATGGGTTTTCGTTGAAAGCCTGAAAGATCCGTTATTGTAAAAGGTCTCTTTTATTGCTCGTTTCGTTTTATCGGTATCGACCCTTTCCCCGAAAAGTTTTTCGTAGTATTTCGCTGCGTAAACGTAAGCGCAATTAAGTATAAGATCGTAACTCTCTTCGCTTTCGTCATCCGCCTTCCTTTCGATCTGCCAGTCGTTCGCGCTCTCTTCCGTCCACTCATAAAAATTCCAGTACGGATAGGCAAAAGATTTTATCAGTCCGTTTTCTTCCACTCTGCCGCGGAAAACGTTGAATACACTCTTTATCACGTCGCCGACTTCACCTATAATCGTCTCGTCTTTCGAGTATTCCACGTATTCGCATACTTGCACGATATACATCAAAGAGAAAAACGGTATCGGCACGTCGAGTCCGGAAGGGAAACAAATAGATAAAAGCCCATCACTTCTTATTCCCTTGCTGATAAGAAGTAGATTATGTCTGACATAATCAAAGTTCCCGCCTTTAAAAGCGTAATATCCGCATAGCATCTGGTTTCTGCTGTCCATATTGTAAAGCGCCTGTTCCCTCCATGGACAGTCTTCGTAATGTTCGTGCATACAAAGGCGCAGGGTTTCTACGCTTACGTCGTAGATTTTCTGACAAAGCGGATCTTTAAACTTCTTTTCAACGGTTTTTATAGGATAATTTACGGGACGAATACCGACGTAATCAATATCTATCGGCGACTCGGAAAATATCTCGATATACCTTCCGGCGATTCTTCGGAAAGGATTCAGATAAACGTTCCTCCCCTGTTTAGCGACGTATTCCACGCTGAAATCACGAACGCCTATTATTCTTCTAACGTTTCCGTCTTTAAGATGTTCGCCGTATGCAATAAGTATTTTTTGTCTATCGGCGGAATAAAAATCAAGTTCGAAAAAACCCGCAACTTCCTTTCCCATATCTATTATCAGGGATTTTTCCTTTTTAATAGTCTTTATAGGTAATCTATCGCCGAGAACGAGTCCTTTGATATTCCGTTTGTGTAAATCACGCGTTTTTTCGACTTCTGTACTCGGTGAATAAAGACGCGTCTCTTTGTCGGCGTCGTAAGAAAACCCGTAACCTATCTGATAAGTTATTTTTTTAAGATAACCGCTGTCGTATTCTTCCATTTTACGAGAATAAACGTCCTTATTGCTGTAAGAAACGATCTTCCCGTCAATTTCCACTTCGAATATGACTCCCGCTAGATCTTTGACGTAAGTAAAACTGTTTTCGCCTATGTGCCATACCGAAATAATAAGTTCGTTTTCTTCTTTTAGGTCTTTCGAAATATCGAACTCGTCGTAAAACTTATAGTCGGGATAATCGGCGCAAGCCGAAAAAGCGACGATTCTACCGTTAAGACGGACTGAGTAGATCCCGTCGCAAGAGATCCTGAAAAGCGCGGTTTTATTCTTTTCAAACGAAAAATATGCCTTGAATTCGGCATATTCGTTAATATTGTTCTCTTTATTTATCCAGATCCATTTGGTTTTTTCTCCAAACATAAAAAACTCCCTTTTTCCGTAAAAACTTTAGTCAAGTCAAAGTCCGCTTAATAAAAAATCAATTTCTTCGTCGCTTTTGTCGGTTTCGTGTACACCGTCGAATATAACACACTTGAAATTCGACGACTTTCCCAACGTCGCATAGTATTCTTTTACTTTATCACAAGTTTTCACCGTAATATTACTGTCGAAAAGTATGTCTTTGTCGCCCATAGCCACGACGAGCGGACGCGGTGCGATCATTGCGCAAGTCTCGACCGTCGTAAACTTTTTCTGCGCGTTAAAGTAACTCCAGTCCGCCCACGATTGAACGAAACAGTCGTTTACCCAACTGCAAGAGTAGCAAGCCTTTATTCTCGTATCGACCGCCGCAAAACATACCGCGTACATGCCTCCGTAAGAAAGCCCCG
>JAFZXG010000014.1 GCA_017616925.1 Clostridia bacterium
AAGCGGGGTTTCGGTGATTTCCGCGACAGTCTCTTTAAGAGACGCATCCCCCGATCCGTCCGCAAGCACCAGAAGATCGAACGAGTCCTTAAACTCCGAAAGTCTTCTTTTAAGTCGCAGTTCGTCGCCCTTTTTAAGTATCTCGATAACGTCCGGTTCTATCGCGCCCGCCCTGAATACTTCGGTATATTCGGCGACGTTCTTTGTTTGATCCCCGTCGCCCGTAAAAATCACGAACGCGGTTTTCACTCTTTTTTATCCTCTTTAAGCACGGCGGCGTTCTTTATAAGCATTTCCGCACCCGAAACGATCGTTAAAAGCGCCGAAACGCCAAGCATGATAAAGCCGATCATGTTTACCGTGTTCATCTCGGAAACGGGCGATATCTCCGCGGATATAAGCAGTACGAGTATCGAAATATCCGTAAAAAAGGTCTTTATCTTTCCCGACTTATCCGCGGAAATGACCTTTCCCTTGCCCGCCGCGACCAAGCGGAATCCGCTTACGATAAGTTCGCGCGCGAGTATCACCGCCACGAAGATGCTTGCGTACCAGGGCATAAGCACCACTCCCGTCGGCGGAACGAGAAGAAGGATAAGCGCGGTCGATACCAACACCTTATCCGCGATGGGATCTAAAAACTTGCCGAGATCGGTAACCTGGTTATATTTTCTCGCAAGATACCCGTCCAAAAAGTCGGTCAGGGCGGCAAGCGCGAATATTCCCGCCGAGATATAGAAATTGCCCTTTATCGCCGTGATATAGTACGCCGCGACGAACAGGGGTATCATTATTATTCTCGAAAGAGTGAGTTTCGTGGGTAAATTCATACTCTGTCTCCGTATAGATCGTAACCTGCCGCGCCGCGGATCTTCACGCGGACGTATTCCCCGAACTTGACTTCTTCGGAAGAGAAGAAAAGTATCTTTCCGTCCACGTCGGGTGCGTTAAAGTACGCCCTGCCGTAGTAAATCGTTTTTTCTTCGTCAAAGCCTTCCGCCAAAGTGAGAACGGTGCTGCCCACCGCCTTTTTCGCGTTCTCTCCGACCACTTTTTTCTGCGCGGCGTAAAGTTTTTTATATCTTTTGGTCTTTTCGCTCTCGCGCACCTGGTCGGGAAGATCGTACGCCGGCGTTCCTTCTTCCCTGCTGTACTTAAAAAACCCCACGCTGTCGAGTTTGGCTTCTTTTATAAAACTTATAAGGTTATCGAACGCCGCGTCGTCTTCGCCCGGAAAACCCGTCATAAAAGTCGATCTTATCGCGATCCCCTTTACGCGTTCTCTCAATTTGTTTATCAGGTCGAGATAACTCTCCCGCGTGCCTTTCCTGCCCATCTTTTTCAAGACGCCCGCGTCCGCGTGCTGAAAGGGAATATCCATATACCGAATAATTTTCGGGTTCACCGCGAATTCGTGTATCAGTTCGTCGGTGATGTTTTCGGGATAACAGTACATAAGCCTTATCCCGCCGACGTTCTTTAACGCCGACAGCCCGCGGATAAGATCCACTATATTACTTTTCGGAGTAAGATCTTCGCCATACTTTAAGGTGTCCTGCGCAACGAGTATAAGTTCCTTCACGTCGCCGAGTTTTTCGGCCTCTTCCAAAAGGTCTTCTTTTCTTACCGAACGGTATTTCCCGCGTATTATAGGTATGGAACAGAAGGTGCAGTGATTCGAACAGCCGTCCGCTATCTTTAAGTACGCGTAGTTACAAGTGGTGCGCACCCTGTCGGTAAGTCTTTCGTCCTTGGGCTCTCCCACGGAAAACACCTTGTCGCCGTCAAACACTCTTTTTAAGACTTCAACGCTTTTTCCGTAGTCCGATACGCCGAGAAAGGCGTCCACTTCGGGAAGTTCGGCGGTGAGTTCGCTTAAAAATCTCTGCGGCAGACAACCCGTCACCACGATCTTCATTTCGGGGTGTGTTTTTTTAAGTTCCACCGCCGAAAGTATCTCTTCTATCGCCTCTTTTCTCGCGCTCTCGATAAAGGCGCAGGTGTTTATGACGATCACGTCCGCGGCGGCGGGATCGACCGTTATATCGAAATCCGAAACGATCCTGCCGATCATCTTCTCCGTATCGGTCCTGTTTTTATCGCAACCCAGCGAAATTATACCGATTTTCTTTTTCATACTCCGTTAAAAATCGTCGGACATCGTGCCGAATCTCGACTCGAACTCTTCTCTCGTCAAAAGGACTCTTCTCGCCTTGCTGCCTTCGTTTGCCGAAACGAAACCCATACGTTCCATCTTGTCCACGAGTCCGCCCGCCCTTGCGTAACCTATCGAATACCTTCTCTGTAAAAGCGAGATCGAGACCGTACCCGTATTCACGGCAAGCCAAAGCGCTTTTAAGAAAAATTCGTTTATCTCTCCGCCTTCTTCGGAAGATCCGCCGCCTTCGACGACTTCGGGTTCTTCTTTGGGCTTGGTAGCGTTTTCGAGGTAAGTCCCGAACTTGTCGTCGTAATAGTTTTCGTTGTGTTCGCGGATATATCCCACCACGTTGTTTATCTCTCTGTCGCTTATCCACGCGCCCTGATACCTTTCGCTTTCGGGCATACCCGAATTCTTGTAAAGCATATCGCCGTGTCCCAAAAGTTTTTCCGCACCGCCTTCCGCCAAAATGGTGTTGGAATCGGCGAAGTTGGTGACTTTAAGCGCGATACGCGAAGGAAGATTCGCTTTTATTACGCCCGTGATTACGTCGACCGACGGTCTTTGCGTCGCTAATACGAGATGGATGCCTATGGCGCGGGCTTTCTGCGCAATCGAAAGGATACGCGCTTCCATTTCCTTTTTGCAGGTCTCCATAAGGTTCGAGAGTTCGTCCACCACGATAACTATTCTCGGCATCTTGTTTTCGACGCCTTCCACGGTTTCGTTATAGGAATCTATATCCCTTATACCGCCCGCCTTTTCAAGCACTTTGTATCTTCTTTCCATTTCGTCGTGCGCCCAGGAAAGAACTGCAAGCGCCTTTTTGGGTTCGGTTATTATCTCGTCCACGAGAAGATGCGGAATATGTTCGTACGGTCTGAACTCGTTTCCTTTGGGATCTATGAGAATAAGTCTCAATTCTTCCGGACCGTAACGCATTATAAGACTCACGATCATCACGTTAAGGCAAACGCTTTTGCCCGATCCCGTTGCGCCTGCGACGAGATAGTGCGGACCTTTTGAAAGGTTATCCAGAATAGGTTTACCCACTATGTCTTTCCCTATCGCGAACATAAGCGCGCCGGGTTTGGATTTCTGACCCGCGGACTCTTCCATTATGCTTTTAAGTCCCACGGTAACGGGGTGCGCGTTGGCGACTTCGATACCGACGAGACTCTTTCCCGGGATAGGCGCTTCGATCCTTACGCCGTATTTAGACGAAAGCCACATCCTGAAATCTTCGTCGTAACCTAATATCTTCTTTACCGAAACGCCCGCGGGCATTCTCACTTCGTATCGCGTTATGGACGGCCCCTGAACGTAACTTTCCGCCACGGCGTTTATATGGAAATCCGCGAAGGTCTTTTCGATTATCTCCATCCTGCCCTGATGGTCTTCCGGTACGGCGTCGACGGGCGGAGAATAGGTCTCTAAAAGATCAAGCGGCGGTCTTACGTACTCAAATCCTTCGGGAAGTAGCGAAGTCTCTTCCTATTCTTCGGTATTTTCCGCCGCGACGGGTTCGGTAAGTTCCTGCGGCGCGACCGATCTCCGTTCGGGAAGGGTGAAATTTTCGTTGCTGTCCGCCGTCACCCTGCTTGTAAACGCGGGCGGTTCTTCCTTATTTTCGGGTTTTTCTTCTTCGTCGCCGAACAGGATCTCTCTCGATCTTCTTCTGTTTATATTCGACGGCGGCAATTCTTCGTCTTCCTTTATCGAGAAGGCTTCCGCGATCTCTTCTTCGGTCTCCGCGTTCTCTTCCGACCCTTCCGTCTCAACGTATTCGGTAAACTGTTCTTCGGGTTCCGTGGGAACTACCGTAGGCTCCACTTCTTCCACGTTGGCGTACTCTTCGAAAGAAGTCGCCGCTCTGTCAGTCCCTTCCTTTTCTTCTTCGCCGTGTTCGATAAAGGGTATTTCTTCGGCGAAGTTCTCTTCTTTGTTTTCGGGAACTGCGGGAGTAATGCTTTCTTGTCTAAGCGACGAACCGTTCGGCGAGATATAATCCGAAACCACGGGCGCGCCGTTCGTCGCAGAACCGCCGTTAATATCGTTTATTTCTATCACCTTGGGCGTTTTTACGTAATTTATCTTTTCCTGAAGGTCGTTCTCGTAATTCTGTCTGTAACTGCCGTAACTTGCGACTCCGAGACCGCCCTTTTCGAATTCCATTTTGACCGGATCGCTTTTCGCCGCTTCCTTCTTGCCCTTAAACGCGAAAGTCTCTTCTCCCGCGATGAAAAGCCGCTGTCTCGCCGCTGTCGCGGTTTCGGTCGGCACGGGTGTTTCGGTCGTCGCTTCGGTATCGTTTACCGTCGCGGGTTGGGGTTTTTCGTAAGACGATCTGAACTTTTCCACGGTCGGTTTTCCGCCGCGCTCAGCCATCACCGTTTTTACGATAAAATACGTTATAAGCGCGAGCAACGCGCCGAAAACGACGTAACTGCCAACGGCGGACAGAAGTTTCTGCGTCCAGAAAGCGACGAGTCCCGCCACCGCGCCGCCGCAGGAAGAAGTCTTTATTCCCCCGCCGCCCATCGAATACGAAGTTCCGATATATTCGCCGTAAGTCCCCGTCGCCTTTACGGAGATAGTCTGCGTGAGTACCGCGAGTACCGCTATGAAAAGAGCGGCAAGCACCTTTATTCTTTTGGACAGGGGTAGTTTTTTTTCGGTAAGCAGTGAAAACCCGAGATAGAAAAGGTATGCGCAGAGAATAAACGAAAAATAACCGAAACAGCCGAAGAAGAAGGAATTTACCCAGACTCCAGGCATCCCGAAAACCGCGCCTCTCGTTATCACGAGTACAAGTGAAAGTGCGGAGAACAGCATTATTACCACTCCGAACGTCTCTTTCGTAAATATCCCTTTTTTCTCTTCGGAATTTCTTCCTTCCCTTCCCAGCGAATTCAAAAGTCTGTCCTCTGCTAACAAAAAATCTGTAAAATTACTCATTTAGAATTATATCAAAAATTCGTTTTTTTTACAATGCTTTTGGCAAACTTTTTATAACTTTAAATAAATAAATTCGACGCGCCGCACGCCTGAGCGGGAAATTTCGTGCAAAAAAAAGAAAAAGAAAGGCGAACCCTTCTTTTTCATTATTACCTGTGACGTTTTCCTACTTTGTAAAAAGCAATCTTCCGCAATGCTCGCACTCGATAATTTCACCGTTCTTTAACTTTCCTGCCTCGCTCATAGAAAGTTGCATGCTGCAAAATCCGCAGGCGTTGCCCTTAATTTCGTAGATAACGGGATAGAAACTCGCGCGTTTTTTCAGATACCGCTCCATAAGCGCGGGATCAACCTTGCTTTTTAACCCGTCGAGTTCCTTTTTTGCTGTTTCCTGTTTTTCTTTAAGCGAATTTTTAAGTTCGGCGTATTTGGGCGCATTCTCTTTGTACTGCACCTGCGCCGCCGCGGTCTTCTTCTTGGTCTGCGCGAACTCCGCGATCACGCCTTTTATTTCTTCTTCTATTCTGGCGACGGTGGCCGAAAGCGTCCTGATCTGACCAAGCAGTTCGTCGGTCTTTTTGCCGAGATAGTCTATCGCGTTCATATCTTCGGCCTCTTCCGCCGCGGTCTTGAACTCGTTTTCCTGTTCTTTCAGTTTGCCGAAATCGGCGAGACATTTTTCATACGCCGAGCTAAGTTCGGCGGCTTTTAAGTCAAGTTTGTTTATACTCGCTTCCACGCCGTCGAGATACTTTTTCGCCGACAACGCCTTCTTTCTCTCTTCGCTGCCCGAAAGCGTGAGTTCTATTTCGCGAAGTTCCGCGTCCTTTTCCTGATAGTCCAAAAGTGCTTTTATCATTTTTTCTCTCCTTTTTTACGGTTTTATTTTTTACGCTAATCTGTCGTCGCGGAAATAGAACAACTCCGCGCCGTCTTTTATATCGCCCTTTATCGCCTCGAAGAACTTTCCGAACCCGTACTCTTCGGCGGCGTAATGCGGTATCACCACGAGATTTTTACCCGCGTCGCACATTTCTTTGACGACGTGATGCGGAACGTCGGACGTTACTATTGTGTGCGCGTCGGTAATGCCGCCCGCCACGGCTTTTTCGGCGAAAGAATACCCGCCGCCGCAGAAACTCGCGACTTTTCCGACCGGATCTTTTCCCTTGCCGTAGAACAGTATCTTGTCCGTTTTAAGTTCTTTTCCCGCGTTTCTTACGAATTCTGAAAGAGAACCTTCCGTAAAGAACTCTCTGCCGTACCCGCCGCCGTCCAAAGCGTCGAGTATCTTAAACTCTCCCGCGCCGAGTGCTTTTGACAGGTAAAAGTCTATCCCTTCTTTCGCGACGTCTAAATTAAGGTGCATCGAAATAACGCTTATTCCGCGTTTTATCGCCGAGATCACGGGCGCGGTCGCGGGATCGTCCGTCGAAAGACTCTTTACCGCGTGATAAATCGCGGGGTGATGCGTGACCATCAGATCGCACTTTTTACGGCTCGCAAACTCTACCGACTTGACCGAAAGATCGAGTGAAAACGCCACCCGTTCTACGATATCGGCACATTTTATAAGCAGTCCGCTGTTGTCGTATTCCCCGTTCGCTATGCATTTATAGCTTAATTCTATGGGCGCGCGGGCATCGAGTATTTTAAAAAATTCGTCTGTTTTCAGCATATTTTAACAGTCTCTCCGCTTTCTTTAACAATTTTTTCTTTTTTTCTTCGGACGAATTTTCGGCGTAGGCGGTCAGTTTTTCGGCTTCCTTTATAAGCATTTTTCTGAAATCTTCGGAAGGCGATATAAGATTCGTTCTTCCGAACTCCGCCTCTTCTTCCGTAAGCAAGTCCTCGCCCTTTTTCAGAACCATAAGATTATAAAATTTATCGTCGCTTTCGAAAACGTAATCGCTTATAATCCTATACCCCGCGGACACCGCGAACTTTCTTACTTTGTCGCAGTTTTTCATAGGTTGAAGCACGAGATTTTCGGGTAATTCTTCCGCGCCTTTAAGTATCGATATAATCTCTTCTCCGCCCATACCCGCTATCAGCGCGGTATCGACGTTATATAGTCCGTCAAACCCGTCCGACACAACGCAGGTCGCTCTGCCGTAATCTATCTCTTTTTTTAAAAGCCTCTTCGCCTTTTCGAGACATTTCGGACTTATATCGGACGCTACGGCGAAACGGCACTTGCCGCGCCGCAGCATTTCTTTCGCGACGTACCCGTGATCGCAACCCACGTCCGCGAAAACTTCGGAAACGGGTATCGCGTTTACGATCTCTCCGATCCTGTCTTTCATCAGTCGAGAAAGTCTTTAAGCCGCTTTGAACGGCTGGGGTGGCGCAGTTTGCGCAGGGCTTTCGCTTCTATCTGTCTTATACGTTCTCTCGTGACGTTGAATTCCCTGCCCACTTCTTCGAGCGTTCTCGGTCTCCCGTCGTCAAGACCGTACCTTAAACGCAGAACTTTCTGCTCGCGCGGGGTAAGAGAATCCAGAACTTCGAGTATCTGTTCCCTGAGCATATTGCCCGAAACTTTTTCCTGCGGGGACGCGCTGCCTTCGTCTTCGATAAAGTCCGAAAGTCTGCTGTCTTCTTCTTCGCCGATAGGCGTCTCCAAGGATACGGGGTCCTGTGCTATCTTCTGGATCTCCCTTACCTTTTCTTCGGTAAAGCCCATTTCCTTTGCTATTTCTTCGGGCGTAGGCTCTCTGCCGAGTTCCTGTAAAAGCCGTCTCGATACTCTCACGAGTTTGTTTATGGTCTCTACCATATGGAC
>JAFZXG010000015.1 GCA_017616925.1 Clostridia bacterium
GCGTAAGACGGCAGGATATCGGTAAGTTTAACTATATAGTCAATACCGCCCGCGATCTCAAGCGCGCCTTTCTTTTCAAGCGCGTCGATCAGAACGACCATATCGAGTGGCTGATTTTTGGCGATTATCTCGTCCATCGCCTTAAATATTACCCTGTGGTTATCGGTATAGAAATCGTGTTCCTTGACCGCGCCCGCCACTTCGACCTGAATTTTGGCGTCCATCAGAATACACCCCAAAAGCGCGCGTTCGGCTTCTAAACTGTGGGGCATTTCCTTAAACCCGTTAATTTTCCCGTTTTTCTTTTCCATTGTGTTTCTCCCTTATCGGTCGATTTATAATTTCTCGTACTCTTTAAGCGTGTCCTTAAAAACTCCCATCGCCTTGATAAACGGCTTTTCACCCGTTAAGTCCACTCCCGCGATCTTAAGTAGTTCCACGGGGCTGTCAGATCCGCCCGAAGACAAGAACTTAAAGTAGTCCTTGACGGCGGGTTCGCCCTCGTTAAGTATCCTGTCCGCTATCGCGAGCGCACTCGTTATACCCGTGGCGTACTTATAGACGTAGAACGCGCGGTAAAAATGCGGTATCCTCGCCCACTCGTACTTTATCTCTTCGTCGTGATAAACCGCCTTTCCGTAATACTTTTTATTGAGTTCCAGATACTTTTCGCACATATTGTCCTTAGTAAGCGGCACGCCGTTTTCGACCGACGAGTGCGAAAACTCTTCGAACTCGGCAAACTGCGTCTGACGGAACAGCGTGGTCCTTACCATTTCCAGAAGATAGGATAAAAGGTACTTTTTGAATTTTCCGTCCTTCGCTTCTTTTAAAAGGTACTTTACAAGAAGGACTTCGTTCACGGTACTCGCCACTTCGGCGACGAATATCCTGTAATCCGCCTTGGCGTAAGGCTGGTTCTTATTTGAAAAGTAGGTGTGTATCGAGTGTCCCAACTCGTGCGCGATCGTGAATACGTCGTGCGTGGTCTTCTGATAGTTCAGTAAAACGAAGGGGTGGGAATCGTAAACCCCCGTACTGTACGCGCCGCTGCGTTTCCCCTTTCTCTCTTCGACGTCTATCCACCTATTATCGCGCGCCTTTTTTAAAAGTTCCGTATACTCTTCGCCGAGTACCGAAAGCCCGCGTATAACAAGATCGTACGCGTCTTCGTAAGAAAGTTTGAGTTCGGCTTTCTTTACCGAAGGAACGTACAGGTCGTAAGTGTGCATACGTTTATATTTAAGTTCTTTTTTCTTTACCGCCATATACTCGTGAAGGGACGGTATGCCCTTTTCCACGGCGGAAATAAGGTTTTTATAGACGATCTCCGGCACGTCTTCGCCGCTTAACGCCATATCGAGTGCGGAAGAGTACTTTTTAACGCGCGCCTTATAGCAGTCTTTTTTCACGCTGCCGTAATAGGTCGCGGAAATCACATTGATCAAAGAAACGTACGCCCCGTAGTATTTTTTGAAGGCTTTCCTGCGAAGTTTCGCGTCTTCGTCGTGAAGAAGCACGCTGTAAAGCCCGTGGGAGAACGGCGTCTTTTCCTTTCCTATCCTTATCGTGCCGAGAGGAAGGTCTGCGTCGTCGATCTTTCCGAAAATATCGTGAAAACTCGAGAAGGTCTCCGCGCCTTCGGCAAGCAGTTTCTCTTCGCTTTCCGAAAGAACGTGCGCCTTTTCCTTTAACGTAAGCCGTATGGTATAGTCGTAATCCTTTAAGTCGGGATTTTCGGCGAAACTCAAAAGTTTTTCTTCAGAAAGCGCGGTGAGTTCGGGAAGAACAAACGCGGTCTCCGCGCCTACTTTCGCCGCGAGAGAAGTCACGCGGGACAAAAGCGCGTCGTACTTACTTACGCGCGTGTCCGCGTCGTGATTCATACTTGCGTATAAAAAGAGTTTATCGACCGTCCTGAATATCTTTTCTTCTTTTTTCATACAGGCGTAAAAGATTTTCGGATCGGAAAGTTTTCCCTTAAACTCCGAAAAAGAAAAATCGTCTTTTACCTTTTTAAAATCAGTCTCCCAGTCGTCTAAAGACGGATAAATATCTTCGGTTGCCCATACGTACCCTTTATCCATATACTCTCCTTAATTTTTGAAACTGTGTACGGGCGCGGGTATTCTGCCGCCCCTTTCTATAAACTTTTCGGGGCTAAACCCGTTTACTTTCATTATAGGCGCGCCGCCCAGAAGTCCGCCGAAGGAAACGTAATCGCCCGCTTTTTTATTCGGAACGGGGATGACCCTTACCGCCGTAGTCTTGTTGTTTATCATACCTATCGCCGATTCGTCCGCTATCATACCCGAAATTATCGCTTCACTCGTGTCGCTCGGGATCGCCACCATATCTATACCGACGCTGCACACGCAAGTCATAGCCTCGAGTTTATTAAGGTCTATCGCACCTTTCTCCACCGCGGCGATCATGCCCGCGTCTTCGCTGACGGGAATAAACGCTCCAGAAAGTCCGCCGACTCTGGTACTCGCCATTATGCCGCCTTTTTTCACCGCGTCGTTTAGTATTGCGAGTGCCGCCGTCGTACCGTGTGCGCCTACCGATTCCAAACCCATTTTTTCGAGTATTTGCGCCACGCTGTCGCCCTTAACGGGCGTGGGTGCGAGCGAAAGATCGACTATACCGTATTCTGCGCCGAGTCTTTTCGCCGCTTCCTTTGCGACGAGTTCGCCCGCACGGGTGATTTTAAACGCCGTTTTCTTAACGATCTCGGCGAGATCTTCTATCTTCTTTCCGTCCGCGCTCTCTATGGCGTGAAGCACCACGCCCGGTCCCGAAACGCCGACGTTCACGACCGTTCCGCCTTCGCCTACGCCGTGGAACGCACCCGCCATAAACGGATTGTCTTCGACGGCGTTGCAGAACACCACGAGTTTGGCGCAACCTATTCCGTCCCTATCGGCAGTCTTAAACGCGGTTTCCTTCACGATCCTGCCCATCAGACGCACGGCGTCCATATTGATACCGGAACGGGTAGTGCCAACGTTCACAGAAGAACAAAGTCTGTCCGTAACGGAAAGCGCTTCGGGAATACTTTCGATAAACGACCTTTCGTATTCGGTCATACTCTTGTGTACTAGCGCGGAATAGCCGCCCAGAAAGTCCACGCCGACGGTTTTAGCCGCCTTGTCAAGCGCTTTCGCAAGCACGACTTCCTTTCCGGGAAAACCCGCCGTCAAAAAACTCGCGGGAGTGATCGATATACGCTTGTTTATGATAGGCACGCCGTAGCATACGCCGAGTTCGTCGGTCACTTCGACTATTCTCTCCGCCTTTTTGCATATCGTATCGTAGCAAAGGTCGGCGGTCGCTTTTACGGAATCCCTTACGCATTGAAAAAGGGAAATACCCATAGTTACGGTGCGTATGTCGAAGTGTTCCTTTTCGACCATAACTATGGTTTCCATTATCTCTTTTCTGTTTATCATACCGTCTCCGATCAGATCTTGTGCA
>JAFZXG010000016.1 GCA_017616925.1 Clostridia bacterium
AGTCGGGGTTTTTTAACAGGTTGTTTCTCTGCAGAAGTATCTTGTTGTATTTCGTAAGCGCGTAAAAATAGGCTTTACTCATCTGCGAAAGAGAGACGTTTAAGAACCGTCTGCGGTCTTCTGGACTTTCCTGCACGAGTTTCAGTTCCATGGGATTAAAAAATACGCTGTGGATATTCCCGAATATTTCGCCGATTTTAAGAACCTTCATCCCGCCTACGTAAACGTTCTTCTTGTCGTTCGGGAAAAACTCGATCTTTACTTTTACTTCTCCGTAAATCGAATCCGCGACGCCTTCTATAAACGCCGAATCCTGTCCGTGCCTTATAACGATCTTATCTTTATTCGCCCGCGGAGAATAACCCGTGCAAAGAAAAAAGATGGCTTCCGCGGCGTTGGTCTTTCCCTGCGCGTTTGCGCCGACGAGCACGTTCGCGCCCGCGCCGAAAGTTATCGTTTCGTCCGAATAATTACGGAAATTTTTTAAAACAAGGCTCTTTATCCGCATAACTTTTTTTAAAACTTTTAAAAAAACGTATTTTTCGCTTTTTTTTATCTCTTTTTTATTGTATAATATTTTTTACCTAAAAGCAACGGAAAAAAGGATCAGTAATAATGGAAAGTTATGAGATTTTATGGAAAACGACACTGCCCGAACTTGAAAAGACGGTGACGTCCATATCCTACGAAACCTTCGTCACTCCGCTTATTCCCGTCGATATCGTGGGGAATAAACTCGTTCTTCTTGCGCAGGGCAAAATTCTCGTAGAATCCGCGAAAAAAGACCCGCTTGCGAATAACATAAGGGAAGCCCTGAAAAAGAGCAACGCCGATATAGACGATTTTATCGTTTACGACGCGAAGAACAGAGAAGAATACCTTAAACTTTTAGAAGCGGTCCCGCCCGAAAACGTCGTGGCGCACGGCTCCGTGGTAAATCCGAAGTTTACTTTCGAGTCTTTCGTGGTAGGGCCGTCGAACGAGTTCGTTTTCGCCGCGGCGAAAGCCGTCGCCGAAAAACAGGTGGACGCCTACAATCCGCTGTTTATCTACGGCGGAACGGGACTCGGAAAGACGCATATTTTAAACGCTATCGCAAACTACGTCAAAGTTCACAGACCGTCCGTAACCGTACTGTACGCGACCTGCGAACAGTTCACCAACCAGATGGTAGAAAGTCTGTCGAAAGGCAAACTCACGCCCGAAGGATTCAGAAAGACTTTCCGCAACGTTGATATTCTTTTAATCGACGACGTTCAGTTCCTGTCCAAGAAAAAACAGACGCAGGAAGAGTTCTTCCACACCTTCAACGAACTCGTGATGCAGAATAAACAGGTCGTTCTTGCAAGCGACCGCCCGCCGAAAGAGATCGAAGTATTAGAAGAGAGACTCCGTTCCCGTTTCGAAGGCGGACTGCTTGCCGACGTTCAGCCGCCGGATCTTGAGACGCGTATCGCGATTCTCCGCAAAAAGAGCGAAGAACAGAAATGTCTCGTGGATTTCAACGTTCTCTCGTATATCGCGCAAGGCGACGACGTGGATATAAGAGCGCTTAACGGAAAACTCACCAAAGTAATTCTCGCAAGCAAGCTCCACGAAAGACCGATCACCGTTGAATTCGCGAAAGAAGCGTTAAAAGAAGCGGCGGGCAGCAACGTGGAAGATCTGCAGGTAGAAGATATAATAAACTGCGTAAGCAATTTCTATAAGATAAACAAATCCGATATGCTCGGAAAAAAGAAGAATAAGGAATTCGTCGAACCGAGACAGGTGTGCGTCTATCTGATCACAGAACTTATGAGTCTTCCGCTCGCAACGATAGGGCAAAAGATGGGCGGCAGGGATTATTCGACCATAATTTACTCGCGCGACAAGATCGCGGACGAAATAAAGACCGACAATAAACTTGCGGTTGAAATAAACGATATAAGAAAAATGCTCTTAAAACAGTAAAATGCGTGATTTTTCGGAAGGACAATTCGACGCGGTGGTGATCGGCGCGGGACACGCGGGGGTTGAAGCCGCGCTCGCGCTCGCCCGCACGGGCTTTTCTACGGCTATGCTCACTCTTAATTTAGACAGCATAGCCTTTATGCCGTGTAATCCGTCGATAGGCGGCACGGCGAAAGGTCAGATCGTCAGAGAGATCGACGCGCTGGGCGGGGAAATGGGCGTTTGCGCCGACAAGGCGCTTTTACAGATCCGTATGCTTAACCGCGGTAAAGGTGCGGCGGTACAATCCCTTCGCGGACAGGAAGATAAAAACCTGTACCATAGAATAATGAAATCTACGCTGGAAAACACGCCCAACCTAAAAATACTGCAGGGCGAAGCGACCGAGATCCTTACCGACAACGGCAAGATCGCAGGAGTAAAGACGGCGTTCGGCGGAGTGCTTTCCTGCAGAACGGTCGTAGTCTGCACGGGGGTTTACTTAAACGCAAGCGTTATCGCGGGCGAGTGGAGAAGAGATACCGGCCCCAACGGTTTCGCGCCCGCAAATCTTCTTACGAAAAATCTGATAGATCTCGGCTTTTCGGTAAGGCGATTTAAAACCGGTACGCCCGCAAGAATAGATAAAAGGACTATCGACTTTTCCGAACTCGAAGTTCAGGAAGGGGAAAGAGACGTTTACCCGTTCAGCATTATGACCGACGCGTTGCCCGAAAAACAGACGCCGTGCTATCTTACCTACACGAACGAAAGAACGCACGAAATAATTCGGGCGAATCTTCACCGTTCTCCGCTTTACGCGGGGGTTATTCACGGCACGGGTCCACGCTACTGCCCGTCCATAGAAGATAAGGTCGTCCGTTTTGCCGACAAGGACCGTCACCAACTCTTTTTAGAACCCGAAGGCGCGGACACCAACGAAGTTTACGTTCAAGGCATGTCGTCGTCTCTTCCGCACGACGTTCAGAAAGCCATGTACCGCACGGTAAAGGGGTTAGAACATTGCGAGATAATGCGGTACGCTTACGCGATAGAATACGACTGCATAGATCCCACCGACCTTTACCCGTCGTTAGAATATAATAAAAAGGAAGGTCTTTTCACAGAGGGGCATATAAA
>JAFZXG010000017.1 GCA_017616925.1 Clostridia bacterium
AAAGTTCCCGCGGGGAACGTGCTTGCCGTCAACAGAGAAGAGTTTTCGGGCTATATAACGCGGAAGATACGGGCTAACAAGAATATAACCGTAGTTTCCGAAGAAGCGGATAAAATAGACTTCGGCGAATACACGGTGATAGCTACCGGACCTTTGACCACGCCCGCGCTTGCGGACAGTATCGCGGGGTTCACGGGCGGCGCGCTTTCGTTTTTCGACGCGTCCGCGCCCATCGTTACCAAAGAGAGTATCGACTTTAACTGCGCTTTTATCGGCGACAGATACGGAAAGGGAGACGGCGATCACGTCAACTGTCCGCTATCCAAGGAAGAATATTACGCTTTTGTCGACGCGCTTATAAAGGCGGAAAGGGCCGAACTGCACGGGTTTGAAAAAACCGAAGTTTTCGAAGGCTGTATGCCCGTCGAAATAATGGCGGCACGGGGCAGAGAAACGTTAAGGTTCGGGCCGCTGAAAGCCGCGGGGCTTACCGATCCCAAAACGGGCAGATGGCCGTACGCCTGTCTGCAACTTCGCAGGGAGGATAAGGAAGGGAACTTATATAATCTCGTGGGATTTCAGACCAACCTTAAATTCGGCGAACAAAAACGGGTGTTCTCTTTGATCCCCGCCTTAAAGAACGCGGAGTTCGTCCGTTACGGCGTGATGCACAGGAACTCTTTTATAAACGCCCCGAAAGTACTGAAAAAGGATCTCTCGGTAAAGGGAAAGGAAAAGACCTTTTTCGCGGGGCAGATAACGGGAGTCGAAGGGTATATAGAGAGTGCGGCAAGCGGACTTTTAGCCGCGATATATCTGGAAAGAAAAATAAAGGGGAAGAAAGAAATACTTGTTTCGGACAAGACGGTATTAGGTTCTCTCGTTCGGTACATCACGACCGAGAATCAAGACTTCGAACCTATGAACGCGAATTTCGGGATCCTTCCGCCGCTTGAAACGGTGATAAGAGACAAGACCGAAAAGAAGAGAAAACTTGCCGAGAGAAGTTTAACGGAAATAGAAGGATTTATCAAGGAGATTTATTTATGACGGAATTTATGGGGACGACGATTTGCGCGGTAAAGAAGGACGGAAAGACCGCGATCGCGGGGGACGGACAGGTCACTATGTCGCAACAGGTGATCTTCAAGAACAACGCCGTTAAGGTGAGAAGAATTTACGGCGGCAAGGTGATCTTCGGATTCGCGGGCAGCGTGGCGGACGCTTTCACGCTTTCCGAAAGGTTCGAAGAGATGCTGAACAAGTATTCGGGAAACCTTATGCGAAGCGCGGTCGAACTTGCGGAACTCTGGCGTTCGGACAAAGTGAGAAAGTTGGAAGCGATGATGATCACCGCGGATAAGGACACTCTTCTGATCGTTTCGGGTACGGGCGAAGTAATAGAACCCGACGACGGAGTGTGCGCGATAGGCAGCGGCGGGAATTACGCTTTGGCGGCGGCGCGCGCACTCGTAAAGGAAACGAATTATTCCGCCGAAGAGATCGTTAAAAAATCGCTCGACATAGCGAGTGAGATATGCGTTTTCACCAACAAAAATATAACTTGCGAGGTGCTGTAATGAATTTAACGCCCAAACAAATCGTTTCGGAATTAGACAAATATATTATCGGTCAGGAAGAGGCGAAAAAGGCTGTAGCGATCGCCCTTCGGAACAGGTACAGAAGAAGTATGCTGTCCGACGCCGAGAGAGAAGAGATCACGCCCAAGAACATTATTATGAAAGGACCTACGGGCGTAGGTAAGACCGAGATCGCGAGAAGACTTTCTAAACTCGTCGGCGCGCCGTTTATAAAAGTCGAAGCGACCAAGTACACCGAAGTCGGTTACGTCGGAAGAGACGTAGAAAGTATGATAAGGGATCTAGTCGAGTGTTCGGTCAGACTCGTTAAAGAAGAAAGATTTAAGAAAGTGGACGAAAAGGCGGCATCGCTGGTGGACGCGAAACTCGTAAAGATAATCGCGGAAGTCAGAAAGTCCGACAAGGGCGAAACGCCCGACGTCATATTCGAACAAAATATCGCAGAAGGGCTTAAAAAGGGTTATTACGACAACGAAGTGATCGAGATCGACGTCGCCGACGTTCAGAAGCCCTTGGAATTAGTACCCGGCGGCGCGGAGATCTCGATAGGTTCTATTTTCGGTGATATGTTCCCGAAGAGAAGAAAGAAGAGAAGACTTACCGTAAAGGAAGCCCGAAAGATACTCGTCAACGAAGAAGCGGAAAAGATGATCGACCGCGATTCAGTGAACGAAGAGGCGATAAGACGCGCCGAACAGGAAGGCATCATCTTTATCGACGAGATAGATAAGATCGCCGCCAAAGGCAATACTTCGGGCGGTCAGGACGTTTCGAGAGAGGGCGTGCAGAGAGATATTCTGCCCATCGTCGAAGGTTCGACGGTCATGACCAAGTACGGCGCGATAAAGACCGATTATATACTCTTTATCGCCGCGGGCGCGTTCCACGTCAGTAAGGTTTCCGATCTGATCCCCGAACTTCAGGGCAGATTTCCGATACTCGTAGAATTGAACAGTCTATCGAAAGAAGATTTCATCAAGATACTCACCACCCCGAAGAACGCGATAACGGGGCAGTACGCTACGCTTTTAAAAGTGGACGGCGTGGAACTTTCCTTTACCGAAGACGCGATCGAAGAGATCGCGGGGATCGCAGAAGATATGAACGCCACGAGCGAAGATATAGGCGCGAGAAGGCTTCATACCGTAATGGAAAATCTTTTAGAGGACGTATCGTTCGAGTCTGGCGGAGAAGAAAAACGCGTCGTGATCGACAGGAAGTTCGTCGCCGAGAAACTCGGTACGGATAAAAAGGGCAAGGACCTTAAAAAATATATTTTATAAGGCGGGATAAATGATAAATATTCCAAAGGGAACTAAAGACGTTTTGCCGCAGGATTCTTATAAATGGCAATTCGTCGAAGAAAAAGCGCGGGAGATCGCCGCACTCTATAACGTAAAAGAAATACGCACGCCCGTTTTCGAGCATACCGAAGTTTTTCTCCGCGGAGTCGGAGACACTACGGATATAGTGAACAAGGAGATGTACACTTTCCTTGACAAAGGGAACAGGAGCATCACCTTAAAGCCCGAAGGCACGGCGGGCGTGGCGCGTGCTTTTATCGAAAACGGTATGGCGAGTTTACCCATGCCCGTAAAGACTTTTTATATAACGCCCTGTTTTCGTTACGAACGCCCGCAGGCGGGGAGACTTCGCGAGTTCCACCAGTTCGGCGTGGAAATTTTAGGTTCTTCCGCACCCGAAACCGACGCCGAAACGATAGCGATGGCAAAAGAATTCTTAAACGCCGTCGGCGTAACTAAACTAACTCTTAAACTCAACAGTATAGGCTGTAAAGACTGCCGCCCGAATTACGAAAAGGCGTTAAGGGAATATCTTAAAGGAAGATACGACGAACTCTGCGACCTTTGTAAAGACAGGTACGAGAGAAACCCGTTGCGTATTTTAGACTGCAAGAACGAAGAGTGTAAGAGAATAATCGCGGGCGCGCCGAAGATCGCCGATTTTCTCTGCGACGACTGTAAGAAACACTTTGAAAGGGTGAAAACGCTTTTAACGGGCGTCGGTCTGGAGTTTACGATCGATCCCGACATAGTAAGGGGACTCGACTACTACACCAAAACGGTGTTCGAGTTCGTTTCCGAAGAGATAGGCGCGCAGGGCACGGTGTTAGGCGGCGGCAGATACGACAGACTGATCGCCGATCTCGGCGGCAGCGACGTTAAGGGCATAGGCTTTGCCGCGGGGATCGAGAGACTTCTCTTGGTGCTTGAAAATTCGGGCAAACAGATCCCCGAAAAATCGGGCGTAAAAATATATTTCGCGCCCATGGGCGAAAGAGAAAGCGAAGTCGCGTTTACTCTCGCGGAAGAGTTAAGGAAAAAGGGGATGGTCGCGGAGACCGATATAGTCGGGCGCGGAATAAAGTCGCAATTTAAGTACGCGGATAAAATAGGTGCGGAATATGTCGCGGTCATAGGATCGGACGAACTTGAAAAGGGCAAGGCGAACCTTAAAAAGATGTCCGACGGCAGCGAAAAGGAAGTGGATTTCCGCGATATTTACGAGTTTATAAAATGATCGAAAAAGGTACGGTCGTAGAAACGGACGGCGGGATAAAGGTAAGGATCGGAAAGAAGACCGAGTGCGAGAAGTGCGGTATGTGCGCCTTTCCGAAGAACGTTTCTTATATAGAACTTGCCGCCGAGTCCGAAACCGAAGTAAAGACGGGCGACGTCGTGACGGTGGAAACTTCCGAAAACGGAAAACTTACGGGCGTGCTGTTAGCCTTCGGAGTTCCGCTTATACTTATCGCCGCCTGCGTTCTTATGGGAACGCTGATATTTAAAAACGAGATCGTATCCGTCGCGTCCGCGATAGCGTCGCTTATCGTCTGGGAAACGGTACTGCACTTTATAGATAAGAAATTACTGAAAAACAAACGCTTTATTTCAAAAATAATCGCGATCGAAAAACAAGAAACAAAAACCAACCAAGGAGAATAAAAAATGTTTGACTACACGGCTTTGAAGAACGCAGACCCCGAACTTTACGAAGGGATCAAGAAGGAACTTATCAGACAGCAGAACAACATCGAACTGATCGCAAGCGAAAACTTCGTTTCCGAAAACGTGCTTACGGCGGTCGGGAGCGTGCTTACGAATAAGTACGCCGAAGGCTACCCCGCGCACAGATATTACGGCGGATGCGAATTCGTAGACGTCGTTGAAAATCTGGCTATCGAAAGGCTTAAAAAACTGTTCGGTGCGGAACACGCCAACGTACAGCCGCACAGCGGCGCGAACGCCAACTTCGCGGTGTATTTCGCGGTGCTTAATCCGGGCGACACCATCTTGGGTATGAGCCTTGCGCACGGCGGGCATTTAACTCACGGAAGTCCGGTCGCCGTATCCGGAAAATATTTCAATGCGGTAGGCTACGGCGTGGACGAAAAGACGGGAAGAATAGACTACGACGAATTAGAACGCCTTGCCTTAGAGTATAAGCCGAAGATCATAGTTTCGGGCGCGTCCGCTTACCCCAGAATAATAGATTTTAAGAGAATAAGAGAGATCTGCGACAAGGTCGGCGCGTATATGATGGTAGATATAGCGCATATCGCGGGACTCGTCGCCGCGGGACTTCATCCGAGTCCCGTGCCGTACGCGGATTTCGTTACGACCACCACGCACAAGACGTTAAGGGGACCGCGCGGCGGCGCGATCATGTGCAAGGAAAAATACGCGAAGATAATAGATAAAGCCGTGTTTCCCGGAACGCAGGGCGGTCCGCTTATGCACGTTATAGCGGGCAAGGCCGCCGCTTTCGGCGAAGCGTTAAAGCCCGAATTCAAGGAATACCAGAAACAAATACTTCTAAACGCCAAGGCTATGAGCGAAAAGTTCTTGTCTTTGGGCGTAAAACTCGTGTCCGGCGGAACGGACAACCACCTTATGCTTTTGGATCTTTCGGACAAGGATATAACGGGTAAAGAACTCGAAACTCTTCTCGACGCCGTGCATATCACCTTAAATAAGAACGCCATACCGTTCGACAAGCAGAAACCCACCGTCACCAGCGGAGTTCGTATAGGAACGCCTTCCGTGACCACGCGCGGATTTAAGGAAAAAGACTGCGAAAAGATCGCCGAACTCATCACCGAGATCATCGAGAAGAAGGAAAAGGCTTTCGACTACGTTAAAAAGGAAGTCGAAGCGCTTATTGAAAAACACCCGTTGTACGAAGGATTGATAAAATGAAAAAATTAGGTTTACTTGAAACCGAAAGGGCGATAAAGTTCATAAAGGACGAGTTTGAAAAGAACCTGTCGAAAGCGCTTTCTTTAACCCGCGTTTCCGCGCCGCTTTTCGTCTTTCCCGAGACGGGATTGAACGACAACTTAAACGGCTACGAAAGGGCGGTGAGATTCGATATCGCGGATCTGAATAGAGAAGTAGAGATAGTTCAGTCGCTTGCGAAGTGGAAAAGGATGGCGCTTAAAAAGTACGGCTTTTCGGAGGGCGAAGGACTTTATACCGATATGAACGCTATAAGACGCGACGAAAAACTCGACGCGCTTCACTCCGCCTACGTCGATCAATGGGACTGGGAAAAGATAATAAGAAGGGAAGACAGAAAGGCATCGTACCTAAAAAAGACCGTAAAGTCCATATATAAGGCGATAAAAAAGACCGCGGCGGCGGTGAGTAAAAAATACCCCGTTTTATCGCACGATCTTCCGAAAGACATAACTTTCGTTACCACCGAACAACTTGAAAAGGAATATCCGAACCTGACGAGAAAAGAACGCGAGAACGCCGTGTGCGAAAAATACGGCGCGGTATTCGTGCAAAAGATCGGCTGGGACTTAAAGGACGGGCTTCCGCACGACGGCAGGGCTGCGGATTACGACGACTGGAAACTTAACGGCGATATACTTCTCTGGTTCGACGTTTTAGGGATCGCGTTCGAGATCTCGTCCATGGGTATAAGGGTGGACGAAAAGAGTCTTGTTAAGCAGTTAAAGAAGAAGAAAGAGACCGAAAAACTCGACAATCCTTACTGCAAGGATATTCTCGCGGGGAATCTTCCCCTGACGATAGGCGGCGGCATAGGTCAGTCGAGAATATGTATGTTTCTCTTGAAAAAATCGCATATCGGCGAAGTACAGGCTTCCGTCTGGAGTGAAGAAGACGTAAAGAAAAATTCCGAAAAGGGAATATTCCTACTCTGATGTTTTCGCGCGAAGTCCTTCTTATAGGCGAAGAAAACTTAAAAAAACTCAAAGGGAAGACGGTCGCGCTTTTCGGCGTGGGCGGAGTCGGCGGGTTTGCCGCCGAAGCGCTTTGCCGTTCGGGTATCGGCAATATATCGGTGTTCGACGGGGATAAGATCGCCGAAAGCAACCTAAACAGGCAGATAATATCCTTAAAGAACAACGTAGGGGAAAGCAAGGTGAAAGTGCTTGCCGAAAGGCTTAAAGCCGTAAACCCCGAAATAAACGTGGAAGAAAACGAAGTCTTTTTCCTGCCCGAAAACGCGGACGAGTACGACTTTACGAAATTCGACTACGTTATCGACGCGGTGGATACCGTAAGTGCTAAACTCGAAATAATAAAGCGCGGTAAAGCAGCGGGCGTACCCGTTATTTCGTGTATGGGAACGGGCGGCAAAACGGATATAGAAAAACTGACCGTTTCGGATATAAACGCCACCGAGATCTGC
>JAFZXG010000018.1 GCA_017616925.1 Clostridia bacterium
ACCCCCATCGCGATCACCGTGGCTATGGGGAAGGGCGCGTCCTTAGGAATACTTTTTAAGGATGCGAAGGCTTTGCAGGACTTCGGAAAAATAAACTGCGTGCTGTTCGATAAAACGGCTACGATAACCAAAGGCGAACCCGAAGTGGTCGGGTGCGAAGTTTTCGGCAGAAAGGAAGATATTTTCCCGCTCGTTTACGCACTTGAAATAGTCAGTCTGCATCCCCTTGCAAAAGCCGTATCGCAATATACCGAAAGCTATAAACAAGAAGTCGTGCCTGAAAATTACGAAAACGTCACGGGCAAAGGCGTAAAAGGCGACTTTAACGGTAAGACCTATTACTTGGGCAGCGAAAAATTTATTCCCGTAAATCAAAAGGACAAAAGTGCGGACGACGGATTTTCGGAAGTGTTGTTTTCGGACGGAGACTTAGTGCTTGCGAGATTCTTGATCGCAGATTTCTTAAAAGACGGCGCGATATCCGCCGTGAACGAACTTTTATCGCGAGATATAAAGTCAGTAATGGTAACGGGCGACAAAAAGGCGGCGGCGGAACGGATCGCGGGCGAAGTCGGAATAAAAGACTGCGTTTACGGGGTGTTGCCGGAAGGTAAAGCCGAAGTAGTTCAAAGATACAGAAACGACGGATGTTTTACCGCGATGGTCGGCGACGGAATAAACGACAGCGTGGCGTTAAAGACCGCGGACGTAGGGATTGCCGTAGGCGACGGAACGGACGTCGCCATAGAGAGTTCGGACGCGGTGCTGGTCGGCGGGGATATAGGTAAGATCCCCGTCGCCGTCGATCTCGGCAAAAAGACTTACGGCGTGATAAAGGGCAATCTGTTCTGGGCGTTTTTCTATAACGTTCTTTTAATTCCCATCGCGGCGGGCGTACTTTTCCCGCTTGGGATCGCGCTGTCTCCCGCGCTGTGTTCGGCGAGTATGAGTATAAGTTCTCTGTTCGTTGTACTGAACGCGTTGCGCATAAAAAGATTTAAAAACGAAAAAACCGAAAGGGGAAAAGTAAAAATGAAAAAGACTACGGTGAAAATAGACGGTATGATGTGCGGTATGTGCGAGGCGCACGTCTGCGACCTGATAAGGAAAAATTTCAAGGTAAAAAAGGTTACGGCGTCTCATCTTAAAAATATCGCCGAGATAACGAGTGAAAACGGAATAGACGAAGGCGATTTAAAAAGGGCGTTCGAACCGACGGGGTATAAAATCGTTTCGGTAACCGAAGAAGACTGTAAAGGCGGGGCGTTTTCGTTTTTCAAAAAAAAATGACTTGACGGAAATTTATAAAAGTCGGCGGGAAGCCGATTTTTTATTATTAAAAGACAGGTTTAGAGTAATTAACTACGTTGACAATATCGGGTTTTAATGTTAAAATTATAGTAATTGAAAACTTCGTAAAACATGGAGACAGATATGGACAGAATAATACCCGTGGTGGTGATAAAAGACTTAAAAGACACCGAACCTACGCTTAAAGCCTTAAAGGCGGGCGGAATAAACTGTGCGGAGATAACTTTCCGTACCGCTTGCGCCGAAGACGCGATAGCCCTTGCGACGAAGAAGTTTCCCGATATGAATATAGGCGCGGGAACGGTCGTGAACGCCGAACAATGCAACAGAGCGTTAAACGCGGGAGCGAAGTTTATCGTATCCCCGGGGCTTTCGGAAGACGTTGCGAAAGTCTGCAAAGAAAACGGCGTGTCTTACTTTCCCGGTTGCGTTACCCCTACGGAAATAATGAGAGCGTTGGATCTGGGGATCACGGTGGTGAAATTCTTCCCGTCTAACGTGTACGGCGGGTTAAAGGCGATGAAAGCCCTGTCGGGTCCTTTCCCGCAAGTTAAGTTTATTCCCACGGGCGGGATTGATAGCGGCAATATAGACGAATATCTCGCTTGGGATAAAATATACGCCGTAGGCGGCAGCAGTTTCGTAAAGGAGTGTTTGGAAAAATGTCAAAAGTAATTACTTTCGGAGAGATAATGTTAAGGCTTGCGCCCGAAGGGTATCTGCGTTTCGTTCAGAGCGAAAAGTACGTGGCGACTTTCGGCGGCGCGGAAGCGAACGTCGCGGTGTCGCTTGCGAACTACGGGGTGGACGCGGCGTTCGTCAGTAAACTCCCCGAACACGAGATAGGGCAAAGTGCGGTCAACAGTTTAAGGAAATTCGGCATAGATACGAGTCTGATCGTCCGCGGCGGTAAACGCGTGGGCATATATTATTGTGAAAAGGGCGCGAGTCAGAGACCAAGTAAAGTGATATACGACAGAGCGGGGAGTTCTATCGCCGAGGCTAAACCTTCGGACTTTAACTGGGCGAAGATATTTAAAGGCGCGGACTGGTTTCACTTTACGGGTATTACCCCCGCGTTATCCGACGGTATGTCGAAAATAACGCTTAAAGCCGTACAGGAAGCAAAAAAACGCGGCGTAACGGTTTCCTGCGATCTTAATTTCAGAAAGAAACTCTGGTCGAAAGAAAAGGCGGGCGAAGTTATGGGCGAGATCTGTAAATACGTGGATTACTGTATCGCGAACGAAGAAGACGCCAAAGACGTTTTCGGGATCGAAGCGGATAATACCGATATAAACACGGGTAAATTAAACGCCGACGGATATATTTCGGTGGCGAAGAAACTTACCGACAGGTTTAATTTTAAGGGTGTTGCGATCACTTTAAGAGAAAGTTTGTCCGCAAGCGACAATAACTGGTCGGGTATGCTCTATACGGGCGGGCAGGCGTATTTTTCCAAAAAGTACGCTATACGTATCGTTGACAGAGTAGGCGGCGGCGATTCCTTCGGAGGCGGGCTTATTTTCTCTCTTCGCGAAGGTTACGATCCGCAAAAAGCGATCGAATTCGCCGTGGCGGCAAGTTGCCTTAAACACTCTATCAAAGGAGACTTTAATCTCGTTACGAAAGCGGAAGTGGAAACCTTGGCGGGCGGGAACGCTTCGGGCAGAGTACAAAGATAAATTTTTATGAGTACGCCACTTAAAGACAGCAGAGCAAAGAGTTTCGCGGCGATATTTGTTATTTACCTTCTTGCTTCGGCGGTAGGAGTAACGGTATTTCATTTTTTGCCGCTCGGAGTTTTCGTAAGTCTTTTGATCGCCGACGTGTCCGCTAC
>JAFZXG010000019.1 GCA_017616925.1 Clostridia bacterium
AAAGAAATGCCCGCGGGTAAGACTTTTCATAAAGACAAGACCGAAATGCCGAACTTTTCGCCCGATAAAAACGGCGAAGTGCTTAACAACGATTTTTTCGGCGGGGATTTTAAGGGAATAGAACGAAAGATACCGTACTTAAAGTCTCTCGGCGTAACCGCGATATATCTTAACCCGATATTTAAAGCGTATTCCAACCACAGATACGACACGGGCGATTATATGGAAACGGATTCGCTGCTCGGTACCAAAGACGATCTTAAAAGACTTATTTCGTCGTGTAAAAAATCGGGTATAGGGCTGATACTCGACGGAGTTTTCAATCACACGGGTTCGGACAGCAGATATTTTAACAAAAACGGAACTTACGATTCGGCGGGTGCGTATAACGACGAAAATTCCCCGTACCGAAACTGGTATAAGTTTTTCAGTTATCCCGACGGTTACGAATCATGGTGGGGCGTTAAGACTTTGCCTGCGACGGATAAGGAAAACGGGGATTATACTTCGTTCATAGCGGGGAAAGGCGGTGTAATCGACGAATATACGTCAATGGGAGTAAAGGGCTGGCGGCTCGACGTGGTGGACGAATTGCCGTCGGGTTTCGTCAGGAAGATAAGAAAAGCGGTCAAAACGGCTGATAAGGACGCGGTGATAATAGGCGAAGTTTGGGAGGACGCGTCGGATAAAATTTCTTACGGCGTTCGGCGCGAATACTTGTGCGGTAAGGAAATAGACGGCGTAATGAACTATCCGCTTAAAAACGCTATAATAGATTTTTCGTTGGGAAATGACGCCGAAGGGCTTTCGTATACGGTAAAATCGCTCGTCGATCACTATCCGAAAATCTCGCTCGATATCACGATGAATATACTTTCGACTCACGATACGCCGCGGATCTTGTCGGTGCTGTCCGGACGAAACGTGAACGGACTGAATAAATCCGAAATGTCAAAAATAACGCTTACGGCGGACGAACTTGAACTTGCCGTTAAAAGACTTAAGTTGGCAAGCGTTCTGCAATTTACTTTTCCCGGCGTTCCGTCGGTCTATTACGGGGACGAAGCGGGTATGCAAGGGTTCTTCGATCCGTATAACCGTGCGTTTTTTCCGTGGGGAAAAGAAAACGCCGAACTTAAAGCACATTACGAAAAACTTTCGGAAATACGTGAAAGATACGACGTGTTCCGCGACGGCGATTTTTCCGAAGTTTTCTGCGGCAAAAAAGTTTACGCGTTTAAGAGGACGAAGGGGGAAAGCGAAGTTCTCGTCGCAGTAAACGCGGGGGAAACGCCCTGCGAACTTTCCTTTGTCGGAACGCTTTACGACGCGTTTACGGGCGAAAGTTATTTAAACGGAACGGAATTAAAACCGCTTTCCAGCAATATACTTATAAATGAAGTTTTATAGACTCGTAACACGGCGGTTTTTGCGTTAAAACGCTTGATTTTTTGCCCAGACGGTATTATAATGATAACATACTAAAAAAGGAGAAGTAATATGGCTGATAACAAAATAAGGGAACTTATCGCCGAACAACTCAACAAGAAGGTTGAGGACGTTACAGACGATAAGGAGATCGTTAAAGATCTCGGTGCTGACTCTCTTGACGTAATTGAGATGCTTATGAGCCTTGAAGAAGAGTACAATATTACCGTTCCCGAAGAAGACGTGGTAAATATCAAAACCGTCGGAGACATTATAAAACTGATCGAAGCAAAGAAGTAAAACATTAAAAAAACCCGCTCGTATCGAGCGGGTTTTTTATTTTTCAATAATTTTTTAATATTTTCTCGGCGGTCGATTTTATCTTTTCCTTTAAGGAATCGGGGGATACGACGGTTACGTTTTCGCCGAAAGACATTATTTTCATCACCAGTCCGTTATCGAAAGGCAGGGTCGCCGACGCGGTATATACGCCGTCCTTTTCGGTAACGTTTTCAACGCCTATCCACTCTTCTACGTCCGAAAGTCTTTTCTTGTTTACCGTAAGCACCGCTTGTTCGGCTTTGACTTCGTCGTGCCAGAATTTGAATTCTGGCATTTTTTTATTGTTCCCGAAGTCTTCGCGAACGAAAGTTTCATTTAGAATATGCGCGTATTCTATCCTGCCCGTCTTAAACAGTCTGAACCGTTTTCTTAAATTGCAGAACGCGTAAACGTACCATAACCCTTCCTTAAATACGATAAAATGCGGGTTTATTATTCTTTCCGTGGTTTCGCCGTTCCTGTCGTGATAGCGGATGAACATTTTTTTATGTTCTTCGAGACTCTTGCTGATCACGGCGATCTTGCTCTTATACCCGACGGTGTCGCCCCACGGTCCGCCGTCGATGATAAGGTTTCCGCTCTTTAAGTCAAAACCGCTGTACTCGTTTTTTACAGTCGCTTTGAGTTTTATTATCGCGTTAGAAAGATTTTTTGCGGGAACGGAAGAATTTACCGCCGTAAGCGCGTTGATCGTCTGTTCGTATTCTTCGGGAGTAAGGAAAGTAGAAGGCAATTTGAACGTATCGATTATCGAGAACCCGCCTTTACTACCGCGGATCGTATAGATCGGAACGCCCGTCATTTCAAGCGATTCTATGTACCTATATACGCTCCTTATCGTACACTCGTACTTTTCCGCAAGGTAAGACGCCTTCACGCATTTTTTAGATAATAGTTCAAACAGGATCGAAAGCATTATTTCGTATTTCATAAATTTCTCCTTTTTTTCTATTATATCTTAACATATATGACAAAACCTGTCAATATTATGAAATATAATGAAAACACTTAAAACGAAGGAGAAGTGATATGCTTGAAAAATTATTCGGGTTTATGATCGAAAAAAAGGTAAAGACGAACGCGGCGATCACGTTCGTCAGAAAGGATCGCCGCTATTATACGGAAGATCGAGTTATAGTTAAGAAAGCGTTTAAGGACGAAAACGAAAGAGCGGAATTTTTTAAGGCTGTTTTTTATTCGCGCACTCATATATGATTCTTGAAATCTCGCGCGACCGATCCCTGATCTCGCAGCGTTCTAGATTGTTTTTGAGTATTCGCCTGTTCAGGTAAAGCGAATTTACTCCGCAGACGAGCGATTCTTTTGTAAGCGCGTCCTGAAAAAGCACGGATACGAGACCTTTTTTCTGAAAATACGTTGCGTTGACTATCTGATCCC
>JAFZXG010000020.1 GCA_017616925.1 Clostridia bacterium
CGATCTTTCCCGCCATATCGATATCGTTATTTAAGGCAAACGAGTGATAAGCATACATAGAGCCGCCGTTTGCGGTATCGTCGTAAAATTCGGTGTTGAAATTGCTCACGAAATCATCCGCGGTCTTTAAGATCAAGAGAGAAATATACGTTGCCGTATAAGTCGCGTCTCCCGCTACGTCTGCAATTTCGCCGTCCCAACCGTTAAACTCGTAGATATAATCCGCCGTGGCGGTCTTTTCTGGTGTTTCTCCGTTATAAGCAGGCGTCGTGCCGTACGCCACCTTGGTATTCTGTAATTCCGTTCCGTCTTCGTTTTGGAAGATCACGTCGTATTCGCGAGTTACGGGAGTAAACGTGGCGGTATAGGTCGTATCGCCCGTTATCGCCGCGACCGTCGGAGTCCAACCCGCAAACGTGTAGGTATATTGCGCCGTTGCGATCTTGGTGGGATTAGTACCGTCAAACGTCGGTACCGTTCCGTACGCTACGTTAGTATCGGTATCGATCGCGGTGCCGTCTTCGTCAGCCCATATTACCGTGTAGACGTTGGTAGTTCTCGAGAAGTTCGCGGTTACCGTGATATTCTCCGTTACCGCGTCCACAGTCCCCGTAAAGCCCGTAAACGCATAAGTGTACTGCGCCGTAGCAGCCGTAGGCGTCGCCGTGATAGCGGTCTCGCCTATCGTAAGCGTCGCGCCGTTTACGGTTACCGCGGTGTCTTTCGCGATACCCGTTACGCTCGATCTACTTACAGTCCCGTACCCCTCATCACTTACCGCTACCGTTACGGTGTACGTAGCGGGTAGTTCAGGCGTATCTTCTACGTCTTTAATAATTCCGCAAGCGGCAAACGCCGTCGCCCCGCATAAACACAATACCGTGAGTATGCATAGCCAAAGTTTCTTCATCTTCTTTTCTCCTTTTTTTTATTTATACAAAAGTATATTGTACGTTATACTTTTGCTAAAACCAAATTGCCGTGGAATATCGTTTTACGCCACAGGTTTTGCCAAAACCAAAGTGCCGTGGAATTTTAAGCCTTGCGCGTCCACTGTAAAGCCGCTATTCTCCCACGCTGCAGGTAGTCCGCCCGCTGCGTATGTATTAAAGAAATAGTCGTAAGTCATTAACGTGCCGCCGTATTCGCTGTCGCTATGCGCACCTTTACCGTTCTTATCCAACGTTATTACGTTGTCGTAATGTACGCGATCGGAATAAACGCTGCCACCGCCCGCCTTGCCAAGCGCGTAGCCGTCTGCTCCGCAATAGCAATCGAGTATTACGTTTTTAAGAGTAACCCAACCGTAAACGTATTCAAATAAATCGTGATAAGCGCAAGTGCCGCTGAAATACGAATTTTCAATGATACCGCTGTATCCGTCGTATGAAAAATAATTTCTGTAACTGTTAGTCGCGTTGACGACCGCTATATCCTTTACCTTTCCGCCGTTTATTGCGTGTCCTAATATGCCGTAACTCGTTATATCGTCGTCGATCACGGGATTTTTAATAATATGTCCGTTACCGTACAATATTCCGTTAAACGTTGGCGCGCTATAAGTGATCGAAGTGCCAGTCTCACAGTATATATCGCTCGTGAGCACGTAACTTTCGTCGCTGTCTTTCAAAAACTTACCGTTAAGATCGCTTTCGTTTGCAAGCGAAATATATTGCCTTGTGCAAGACGTACCGTAGTCGATCGTTTCTTCAGGTTCGGTCTCGTGAAGAACGCCGCCACCGTCTCTATAACCTACTTTTGCGTAAGCCCTAAAAGTATAAGAATCGCCTATACTGTAGTTTATCTCCCAGACGATAAACTTGCCCGTCGCAAAATCTCCGCCGAACAGATCTTCGGGAGTAACGACCGTTACTCCGTCGGAAAGACTGCTGAAATAAGTATCGGTTCCGTTAGATATATAACTCGGACTACCGTCCGTAAATTCGTAACCTATTTCGTATACGTCGTCAATATCCTTTATCGCCGTTACCAAAAGCAATCTGCCGTTATCAGTCGACAACATTACTTTGGTCGTATCCGAAAAAGTCGGTTCGTTAAGCACGGGATCGGCGTGCGCGGTGTTAACGCTGATAAACGTAAACGCGTTCATTGAAATACAAAGAGCAAATAATACCGTTAATACGGTCAATCTTATTTTTTTCATTTTTTTCTCCTTATCATTTCGTTTTTACCACCACTCCGAGCCGCCGAAGTCGTAATTACCGCTACCGTCCCATTGATCAGAGACTAATAATATTTCCTGACGACAGTCCGACGAAAAGTTTATAATTTCTATCTCCGGACTTTCATACTTTTTCTTTACCGATAAAGAGTATACCCCCCGCGTTCGTAAAGACGATCCTTTTCCGCAACGCGCGTGAATAGTTGTTTCATTTTACCTTCCCCTTTGGTTGGTTTTTTTATTTTAATCAAAAGCGTATTGCGCGTTACGCTTTTGCTAAAACCAAAGTGCCGTGGAACTTTAAGCCTTGCTCGTCTACGGTAAAGCCGCTATTTTCCCACTCGTCGCCGAGTCCGTCGGCGTAAGTCGTAAAGAATTCTTCGTAGGTCATTAACGTGCCGCCGTACTCGCTCCCGTCTCTTTCTCCCTTGTTGTTCTTATCTAACGTTATTACGTTTTCATAGATAACGTTATCGGCACCCGTACCCGCTTTTCCGGGCGCGTAGCCGCCGTTATATACGCCGTAACAGTCGATTATTACGTTTCTAAAGACAACGTTTCCTTTAGCCTCCTGTATTATGTCGTTCCAACCGTCGTTTATTCCGAACGTTCCGCTAAAGTATGCATTTTCGACCGTGAGATCTTCCGCGGTTTCCGCTAAATAGCCCCTGTAACTGTTCGTCGCATTGACGATCGCTATATCCTTTACTTTTCCGCCGTTCGTTTCTTTTCCAAGTATACCGTAACTCGTTATATCGTCGTCGATCACGGGATCTTTGATAACGTGCCCGTTGCCGTCTAACGTTCCGTTAAACTTAACCCAACTTTTATAAGTAATCGAAGTGCCGGTCGAACAGTTTATATCGCTCGTCAGTTCATAGGAGTCGTTGCCGTTTTTCAAATATTTAGAGTTAAGATCGCTTTCGCTTGCCAGCGATATCGCGGGCGCGGGCAACACTTTTTCCAAAAGCAGAGTGCCGTGGAATTTTAAGCCTTCCGAGTCCACGGTAAAGCCGCTATCCGCCCACTCGTCGCCGAGTCCGTCCGCATGATCCGTAAAGAATTTCGACAACCCGCCGGGATATTTAACCATGTTTATCACGTTGTTTATCGTAACGTTTTCCGACCATTTACTGTCAAACAATTCCGCGTCGGAATTGATAATTACGTTTTCCACCGTCACGTTTCCGAAGGAACTGTGCGCCTCGTCAAATACTTCGCCCCATTCGAACGTGCCCGAAATATATACGTTCCTTAAAACTAAACCGTCGGCTTTATTCGTTA
>JAFZXG010000021.1 GCA_017616925.1 Clostridia bacterium
ACGTCTTCGCTTAAGCGGAAAGACATGGAAAAGCGTAAAGAGATAATAGAGAAGGTAAATCCCGCGCTTGTAGTCAGCGTACATCTTAACAAGTATCCCGTAAGTTCGCGGGCGGGCGCGCAGGTGTTCTACAAAAAAGGGGACGAAAACGGCAAGGCGCTTGCCGAAGCGATACAAAAGTCGTTTAACGGGATGGAAGAGTCACTGAAGAGTTATTCCGCGCTTACGGGCGATTACTATATCCTGAACTGTACGGAAATACCTTCCGTGATCTGCGAGTGCGGGTTTTTGTCAAATCCGAGAGAAGAGTCGCTTTTGATCACCATGGAATACCAAAGGACGCTTGCTTATAATATTTTCTGCGGTATAGTTTCGTATTTTGCCCGCGAATCAGTGCGATACTTTTGATAAAATCTTTTTTTCTTCGCCCGAATAAGATTTATTCGGGCTTTTTTATTGAATTTTCAAAAAAAATAATGTATAATAAAAAGGTAAAGTGGGTAAGTAGATGTTCGGACTGGGAGATACCGTTGACAAAAACAAAATATTATCCGTTAATCCCGTCGTTCTCGCTTTCGTCGGGGACGCGGTGTATTCGCTTTTTATAAGAAGCGATCTCGCGCTTGCGAACGATTCCAAAACCGGAGTTTTGAATAAACTCGCCACTTCCAAAGTAAAGGCGACCGCGCAAGCGGAACTTATCGAAGAGATCATGCCCGTCCTTACCGAAGAAGAGACCGCGGTATTCAAAAGGGCGAGAAATGCGAAAAAACCCGCGCGTTCCAAAAGCGCGTCCGTCGCGGAATACAATCTTTCGACGGGGTTCGAAGCGGTGCTCGGGTACCTTTATCTTTTAGGCGATTACGACAGAATAAATTATCTTTTGGGCAAAGGGAACGGTAATGAAAGTTGAAGGAAGAAACGCGGTTTACGAACTGCTTAAGACTGACAAAGAAATAGATAAAATAATGATCGACAGGGGACTTAAGGACGAATCGGCAAAAAGGCTTTTGAACACCGTAAAGTCGCATAAAGTAAAAGTCCAGTTCGTCGACAGAAGACTTCTCGATAAAGAAAGCGAATCCAAAAGACATCAGGGGTTTATCGCGATAGTTTCGGACTATAAGTATTTCGAAGTTTCGGATATTCTCGAAGAAGTTAAAGGGAAAGACGGTTTTATTCTCGTTTTAAGCGAGATAACCGATCCGCACAATCTCGGCAGTATCATAAGAGTCGCGGAGTGCGCGGGAGTGGACGGCGTGATAATAGGTCGCGACCGTTCGGCGCAGGTAAACGACACGGTGATGAGAGTTTCCGAAGGCGCACTCAATCACGTTAAAGTGGCGCGCGTTACCAACATAAACAACGCTATCGACGAACTTAAGAATAACGGATTCTGGATCTACGCCGCGGAAGTCGGGGGTAACGACATTTATAAAACCGACTTTAAGGGCAATATCTGTCTCGTTATAGGCGGAGAAGATACGGGGGTAAAAAGGCTTACCAAGGAAAAGTGCGACGCGATTGTGTCTATCCCCATGTTCGGAAAGGTAAATTCCTTAAACGCGTCCGTCGCTTGCGGCGTCGCCGTGTACGAGGCGATAAGACAGAGAAGAAAGGGTGAATAATGAACGGTTTTACCGACGAAGAATTGTGCGTCAAGGCAAAAAACGGCGATAAGGACGCCGTGCGCGTTCTTATCGAGAGATACAAAGGATTCGTGATAAAAGTCGCGAGAGAACATTTTTTGACAGACGGGGACTTCGACGATCTCTATCAGGAAGGCATGATAGGGCTTTTCACTTCGATATACGGGTTTTCGGGTAAGTCGTCTTTCAAAAACTACTGCTTAAAGTCCGTAAAGAACAGCGTGTATTCGGCGATAAGAAAAAGCAACGCCGACAAGAACAAACCGCTTAAAGACTACGTTTCTCTTTCGGGGTATTCCGACGACGACGGCGCGACGGATAATAACGATATGGTCGTAAGCGAAGACGAACCTTTAAGCGATTTTTTGGAAGACGAAAAGTTGGAAGAACTTAAAGCCGAAATAAGAGAGATTTTAAGCGATAACGAATATACGATACTTTCTCTGTATCTCGACGGCTTGTCGTACGCGGAAATGGGCGAAAGGATCGGGAAAAGCGTTAAGTCTGTCGACAACGCGATACAGAGAATAAGAAAGAAAATAAAGCAAAGGATTTTGTCGAGATAAGGTGAATTTATGTCTTATTTAGCCCTTTACAGAAAATACAGACCTACGACCTTTAACGAACTTATAGGTCAGGACCATATCGTAAAGACGCTTGTGAATCAGATAAAAAGCGGTATGATAGGACACGCGTATCTGTTTACGGGAACGCGCGGAACGGGCAAGACTTCGGCGGCGAAGATATTTGCCAAAGCGATAAACTGCGAAAACAACGATAACGGTTCGCCCTGCGGCAAGTGCAGGGTTTGTCTCGAACTTTCCGATCCTTCGAATATCGATATTATCGAAATAGACGCGGCGTCTAATAACGGCGTGAACGAGATAAGGGAACTGCGCGAGAACGTCCAGTACCCGCCCGTTTCGGGAAAATATAAAGTCTATATCATCGACGAAGTGCATATGCTTACGGGCGCGGCGTTCAACGCGCTGTTAAAGACGCTTGAAGAACCCCCGAAACACGCGGTATTTATTCTCGCGACAACCGAAGTCCACAAGATCCCCGCGACCATACTTTCACGCTGTATGCGTTTCGATTTCAGACTTATTCCCACCGAGACCATAGCCGACCTTATCTCGAAAATTTACGACGAACAGGGGAAAGAATACGAGAAAGAAGCGGTACTCGCTATCGCCAAAGCGGGTGAAGGCAGTATAAGAGACGCGCTTTCGGTCGCGGACATCGCGCTTTCGTACAGCGACGGTAAACTTACTTACGAAGACGTTATCAACGTTCTGGGCGCTACTAACGGCGAAGTTTTATCAGAACTTGCCGAAAGCATTATCGCGGGCGATTCGGGTAAAGTGCTTGAGATCACCGACAGAACTTTTTCGTCGGGTAAGAATCTCGGCGTTATCGTGAAAGACTTTATTTCCTTTATGAGAAATCTCATAGTGGTCAAAACCTGCGAAGACGCCAACAAGATACTTTTATTGCCCGAAAATCGTTTCGCGGAATTAAAGGCGATCGCCGATAAGGGAACGGAAGAAAAGATGCTGCGGACTCTGTCGCTTTTCTGCGATATGGAAACGTCCTTAAAGTACGCCGCGAATCCGCGCGTTTTATTTGAAAGCGTCGCGGTAAAAGCGGCAAAACCCGATTCGGATTACAGTATAGACGCGCTTTTGGCAAGAATAAAGGAACTTGAAAACAGGCTTTCCGAGATAGAAAAGAGCGGAGTAGCGGTCGTTCCCGCTAACGAGACTTCCGAGATCGTCGAAGAAGAATCGGAAAGTATTCCCACGGACGAAGAAAAAGCACCCGAATATAAACCGACCGTAAAATCGTCCGAAGAAATTGAAATTAAAGATTTGATAGGAACGCTGCTGATCGGAATAAGAAATTCGGGATCCGAAATGCTTTACAATGTTTTGCAGTCCGTTTCGGCGGAGTTTAACGACGGGGTTCTTACTTTAACTACGAAGACCGATTCGGACAGGGCGTTACTTGAAAAGGAATCGAGTAAAGAAGCGGTGCGTTCCGCGTTAAGTGGTTTAGGCGAGTTTAAGATCGAAGTCAGACAGTCCGAAAAAGATAAGTATTCGGACGAAATAGAGATCGAAACCGAAAGGATTAAAAAGGCTTTTGGCGAAGATATAGTTATAGTTAAATAAGGAGTTTGATATGTCAGGATTCAGGGGCGGCTACGGCGGCGGTTTCGGCGGTGGAAATCAGATGCAGAACCTTATGCGTCAGGCGCAAAAAATGCAGGAAGAAATGAAAAAGGCACAGGAAGAACTCGACGAAACGTTCGTCACGGGAACTGCGGGCGGCGGACTCGTAAAAGTTACGATGAACGCCAAAAAGACGGTTACCGAGATAAATATAGATCCTAACGCCGTGGATACGGAAGATATTACCATGCTTGAAGATCTGCTTATCGCCGCCTTGAACGACGGGTATAAGCAAGCGGACGAAGTTTACGCGCAAAAGATGGGTGCTTTCGGGGGGCTTGGTATTTAGTCTATGAAGGTCTTTATAGAACCGATAGGAAAACTTATCAACGAATTCACAAAACTTCCCGGAGTGGGCGCGAAGACCGCCCAAAGATACGCTTATAGAATCATAAATATGAGTGACGAGGAGGCGAAGGAGTTTGCCGCGGCGATAACCGACGTCAAGAGTAAAGTGCATTACTGCAAGATATGCGGCAATTTTTCGGAAGACGATATCTGCGATATATGTAAGTACCGTTCGGCCGATTCTATCTGCGTGGTCAAGGAGCCTAAAGATATAATCGCAATAGAAAAACTCAACGAGTTTAACGGCGTATATCACGTCCTTCACGGCACGATCTCGCCGCTCGACAATATAGGTCCCAACGACATAAATATTAGCGGACTTTTGGAGAGAATAAAAAAGGGCGGAGTGAACGAAGTAATAATGGCGACGAATCCTGACGTTGAAGGCGAGGCTACCGCCATGTATAT
>JAFZXG010000022.1 GCA_017616925.1 Clostridia bacterium
TGGCTGCCGCTTGTGTTGTTGCCTTCGAACTTATAGTAGATCCTGGCGGGAGTTCCGAGTTTCTCTTCCAGACAGTAAGCGCGAACGAGTGGGGAAGGACGGTACATCTTGTAGAAAGTCCGTATCTCATCGGGGATCTCGACGAATCTTGTGTCGTTGTCGAGTTCCTGTTCGGCGAGTTCTTTGCAGAAAACGGCCGAAAGTTCGTCCACGGTCATGGGCTTTAACGTCGCGGGGTTGAGTAGCGGCGCGGGTTTTGTTTTCATATCCGCGCGCAGATTGTACCAACTCTTCGGCATCTCGTCTTCGGTAATGTAGATTTTGTAAGGGATCTTTTCGTTTTTCATATTTACACCTCCAAATTTTTTTTTGCGGGGGCGGTAAACGAAAAAATCCCGTCCTCGCAGATAATTTTCTGCTGGGACAGGATCGAAGTTCCTGCGGTGCCACCCGGCTTGGCGCTTTCGCGCCCTCTTAACGCATCCATAAATGCCGACTTTTTATAACGGAGAGTCCTGCTCCGTCGCGCATACTCGGGAATACCCTTTCTGTTTGCCCTCGAAAGCCCATTGGGGTTTGCCTTTTCGCCGCGATCCCACCGCCCGCGACTCTCTTAAAAAAAGGTTAAAACCTTACTTCTCTTTCTCAACGGTTTTCTTCATTGTATTCCCAAGACCGAAAAATGTCAACGCTTTTTTACGTGTTTTTAAAAAAAATTTTTCGTTTTCTCAAAATTGCGGTGAAATTGTCCTGAAAAAGTCCTTTAATAAAATCGTAAAAGTCATAAAAATATTCCGAAAAGTTCTTTTAGTGGTAAAAAAGATTGATTTAAAAGGAAAATAGCGGTATAATTTATTTATAGAAAAAGAAAGGGAAAATAGATATGCAGAAAAGCAGGAGAGAATATTTTTCAAAACTTTCGCAGGAAGAGAAGTACGAACTTTCGGCAAAGGACTTTACCGTAAGAGAGATAAGGGAGATAATATCGGAAACGAGTTTAAACGCGACCGATATAAAGATCGCGGAGTGTCGTTATATAATGGATATGACGATGGCGGCTATCGCGAAAGAAGTGGGACTCGACGAGAAGACGATACAGAGAAAGATCCCGAAGATAAGCGACAAATTAAAACGCACGCTGCAGAAATTGTTGTAAAGTACGGATCGCGGGAGAGAAATTATGATCATAGTAGTAAAGAGAGATTCGAAGAAAGAACAGATAGAAAACCTGATCGAGTGGGTAAAGGATCTGGGGCTTGACGTTCACGTCAGCGTTGGGCAGAATTCCACGGTTTTGGGTTTAATAGGCGACACGAGTAAAGTGGACGTCGATCTCGTTTCCACGCTTGATATCGTGGAAAAAGTTCAAAGGGTGCAAGAACCTTATAAAAACGTCAACCGTAAGTTCCATCCCGACGACACGGTGATCGAAGTCGCGGGCAATAAAATAGGCGGCGGATATTTTCAGGTGATCGCGGGACCATGTTCCGTAGAATCCGAAAAGCAGATAATCGCGGTGGCGGAATCGGTCAAAAAATCCGGCGCGACTTTCCTGCGCGGCGGCGCGTTTAAGCCCAGAACTTCGCCTTATGCATTTCAGGGACTCGGTGCGGACGGAATAAAATACCTTTTAAAAGCGAAGGAAGAAACGGGGCTTCCCATAGTTACCGAACTTATGAGCGAAAGGGATATAGACCTTTTCGCCGACGTGGACGTGATACAGATCGGCGCGAGAAACATGCAGAACTTTAACCTACTTAAAGAAGTCGGAAAACTCAACAACCCCATACTTTTAAAGCGCGGACTCGCGAACACTTTGCAAGAACTTCTGATGAGTGCCGAATACATTATGTCCGAAGGGAACGACAGGATTATTCTCTGCGAACGGGGTATAAGGACTTTCGAGACGGCTACGAGAAACACTCTCGATATCGCTTGCATACCCGTTCTGCACGGACTTACGCACCTTCCCGTGATAGTCGATCCCAGTCACTCCACGGGCTTTTCGAGACTCGTTCCGTCGATGAGTGCGGCGAGTGTTTCCGCGGGTGCGGACGGACTTATCATCGAAGTCCATAACGATCCCATACACGCGCTATGCGACGGGGCGCAGTCCCTTTCCTGCGAACAGTTCGAAGAACTCTTTGCGAAGATAAAAATGTTAGTTCCCATCGCGGACAAAAAATTCAGGTAAAGGACCGAAAATGAACATAGGAATAGTCGGCTTGGGGCTGATCGGCGGATCACTCGGCAGGGCGATAAAAAATAAGACGGACGGAAAGGTTTTCGCTTACGATCTCGACAAAGACGCCATGATAAAGGGGAAACTTCTTTCCGCTTACGATTTTACTATAAGCGACGGGAATATAAAGGATATCGATATTCTGTTTTTCGCGCTGTATCCAAAAGCCTTTTCTTCCTGCGTGGAAGATTACGTTAAAAAACTTAAGGACGGGTGCGTCGTTATAGATCTTTGCGGAAACAAGAGAAAACCCGTCGAAATAATGAAAAAACTTTCCGAAAAATACCCCAAGATCGTATTTACGGGCGGTCATCCCATGGCGGGCAGGGAATTTTCGGGGGTAGCGCACTCCACCGTAAACCTGTTCGACGGCGCGTCGATGCTGATAACCCCCGTGACCGAAGATCTTGCGACGCTTTCCGAAATAAAGGATTTCTTCCTTAAAATAGGATTCCGTCAGGTGATATTCACTAACCCCGAAGAACACGACGCGATAATCGCCTACACTTCTCAACTCGCGCATCTGGTGTCCAGTTCGTACATCAAAAGCCCGACGGCGAAAAGACAGCGCGGGTTTTCGGCGGGAAGTTTTAGGGATATGACGCGGGTGGCAAGGCTTTCGCCGAAAATGTGGACCGAACTTATGACCGACAACGCGGACAACCTTATTTCCGAACTCGAAGGAATAATAGATCGGCTTTCGGAATACAGGGACGCGTTAAAGGATAAAGATGAAAAAAGACTTTACGGACTGCTTGAAGAAGGGAACGAGTTAAAACTCGAAGATCTTAAAAATCCCGAAAAAAAGTAAAGGTAGAATATGGCTGATTACGGCGCGATAAAAGTAAACGCAGGCAAACCCTACGAAGTTTTGGTGGGGCGCGGTATATTAAAAGACGTCGGCAAACTTATAAAAGAAAAGTGCCGCGCGGATAGAATAGCGATCGTCTCGGACGACGTCGTGTATTCTATATACGGAAAAACAGTCGAGGATTCGCTTATTAACGTAGGGTTTAAGACGGTCTCTTTCGTTTTTCCCCACGGTGAGAAAAGTAAAAACCTTGACACTTTCGGAAAAGCGATCTCTTTTCTGATAGAAGAAGGACTTACGCGAAGCGACGCCGTCGCGGCTCTGGGCGGCGGGGTGGTCGGCGATCTTGCGGGATTTTTATCGGCGACCTATCTTCGCGGTATCGGTTATTTTCAGATCCCCACGACCTTGCTCGCGCAGATAGACTCTTCCGTCGGTGGAAAGACCGCGGTAGATATAAAGGAAGGAAAAAATCTCGTCGGGGCGTTCAAACAACCCGAAAGAGTAATTATAGACGCGGACGTACTTTCTTCGTTGCCCGCCGAAATATTTAACGAAGGTATGGGCGAAGCGGTAAAGTACGCGTTTTTAGATAAGAAGATATACGACCTTATGCAAAGCGACTATAAGGCGGAAGAACTTATATCTCTCTGCGTCCGCTACAAAGCGAAAACGGTAGAAGAAGACGAGTTCGAGTCGGGGAAGAGAAAACTTCTCAATTTAGGTCATACCGTCGCGCACGGAATAGAAAAACTTTCCGACTACGAGATACCGCACGGAAAAGCGGTCGCGCTCGGATTAAAGACCTGCGTTTACGGTGCTGTTAAAAGGAATTCGATAGATAAAAAGACGGGCGAAGAACTTGTCGCCTTTATAGAAAAGAACACGGCGGCGGGAGATATGCCGTTTAAGTTAAGCGATATCGTCGGTCAGGCGATCTACGATAAAAAGCGTTCGGGTGAATATATCTCGATAGCGGAATTTAAGGAGGTAGGAAAAGTCGCCGTAACCGAAATACAAATGAAAAATCTCGGAGAATACTTCGGTGAAAGCGATATTTGATCCATTTTCCGCAAACGGAACGGTGCGGGGCATCCCGTCCAAATCTTACGCGCACAGGGCGCTGATACTTTCGCACTTTTCGGGCGGGAAAGTTATTTTATCGGATAAAAACGACGATATTATAGCCACCGAAAATTGCCTTAAAAATATAGAAAACGGCGCGCTTTTCTGCGGCGAATCGGGTTCTACTCTGCGTTTTTTGTTGCCGATAGTCTCGGTACTCGGCGGAAAATACGAATTTACGGGCGCGGGCAGACTTTTATCGCGACCGCTATCCGAACTCTTTTCGGTGCTGGAAGAACACGGAATAAAGATAGACCTTAGCGCAGAGAAAATATCCGTTTCGGGAAAATTAAACGGCGGCGTTTTCAGAATAAGGGGAGATATCAGTTCGCAGTACGTAAGCGGGCTTTTAATGGCTTTGCCTTTAATAGACGGCGGCGAAATAGAACTCTTATCGCCTTTATCTTCCGCTTCTTACGTCGATATAACCCTTAACGTAATGGAAAGTTTCGGCGTAAAAGTAAAAAGGGAAGCAAACGGGTTCACCGTGCCGAAAGCCGCTTATAAGAGAAAGGAAGATTATTATGTTCCTTGCGACTGGTCTGCGGCGGCGTTTCCGCTTTCAATGGGCGCGCTGTCGGGAAAGGTGAGCGTAACGGGGCTATCTATAAACGACCTTCAGGGCGACAGGTTTATTCTCGAAATATTGAAACGCACGGGCGCACGCATTAAAGTAACGGAAAACTCGGTAACGGCGGAGAAAGACGAACTTAACGGCTTTACTTTCGACGCGGACGGTTGTCCCGATCTCGTACCCGTGGCGGCGGCGGTAGCCGCGGCGGCAAAGGGAGAAACGGTTATAAAGCGTGTTTCAAGGTTAAGACTTAAAGAAAGCGACAGGGTATTATCGGTTGTGTCTATGCTGGATTCGGTAGGAATAACGGCAAGAACGATCGGCGACGATATCGTGATAAAAGGCGGCGCGGTTGCGGGCGGAAAAGTAAAGACTTTTTCGGACCACAGGATCGCCATGAGTGCGGGAGTTCTTTCGGCGGCGTCGAAGGGAAAAATCGAGATCGACGACGCGGCTTGCGTGAATAAATCTTACCCGTCGTTCTATAAGGATTACGAAAAATTAGGGGGAACGGTCAGTGTCCGATGAAATAAAGCCCGTATCGATATTTTCGGGAAGTAAAATATGGTTTTCGATCTTCGGCGCGTCGCACGCAAAAGAAATAGGCGTATGTTTTTCGGGAATAGAAAAAGGCACGACTATCGACGCCGAAGAACTTAATTTCTTTATGAAACGCCGTGCGGCAAACGACAGCGTGTTTTCTACGACGAGAAGAGAACCCGACGATGTGATATTTAAAAGCGGCGTTAAGAACGGTGCGATCGCTTATAATAAAAAACCGGTGATCGCTGTAATAGAAAACAAAGTGCAAAAAAGCGCCGATTACGGCGAAGAATTGACGGTTATTCGCCCGGGACACGCGGATTACGTGGGAAGAATTAAGTTCGGAAAGGACTACGACCATAGGGGCGGCGGCGTATTTTCAGGTAGGATGACCGCGCCGCTTTGTATTCTCGGCGGTATCGCAAAGCAGATACTTGAAAAACGCGGAATAAAAGTTCACGCTTTTATAGAGAGCGTCGGAAACGCAAAAGGTAAAACTTACGGCGATATAGACGCGGAGACCTTTGATTTTTCGCAGGTAGATCCTTTTTTTCCGCTTATAGATAACGGCGACAGGGAAAAGATGGAAAACGAAGTGAAAACCGCGAGAGAGTCGGGCGATTCGGTGGGCGGCAGAATAGGTTGCGTGATAACGGGCGTTCCCGCGGGAACGGGAAACGTTATGTTCGATTCGCTTGAAAGTACGGTTTCCCGCTTGGCGTTCGGAGTTCCCGCGGTAAAGGGGATAGAATTCGGTGAAGGGTTTGCGCTTGCCGAAATGCGTGGAAGCAACGCGAACGATCCGTTCTATCTCAAAGACGGAATTATTAAAACGAAAACAAACAATAACGGCGGTATAAACGGCGGGATAGCGAACGGTATGCCTATAACTTTTTCGGTTGCGGTCAAACCTACGCCGTCTATTTTCAAAGAACAGGACAGCGTTGACGTTAAAACGATGAAAGAAGTCAAACTTAAAATAAAAGGCAGGCACGACGCGTGTATCGCGTTAAGGGCGGTACCCGTTATAGAATCGGTCGCCGCGATAGCCGTACTCGACAGTCTGTAAAAGGAGAAAAAATGGAACTTGAAGAATTAAGAAAAAAATTAAACGGAATAGACGATAAAATGTCCGCGCTTTTCAACGAGCGTATGAAAGTCGTTGAAAAAATCGGGGAAGAGAAAAAGAACACGACGAAGGCGATATTCGATCCTAAACGCGAAAACGACGTGCTTGTTCGCCTATCGGAAAACGTTGACGAAAAGTATTACCCGTATTTAAAAAAGGTTTACGGCACGATATTCGAAACGAGTAAAGCCTGTCAGGCGCGAATAATAGGGAGAGAACCGTCCGAAGAACTGAGAAACGCGCTCAACCCCTCTGAAAAGAGTTTTCCTTTTAAGGCACGCGTCGCCTGTCAGGGCGTAGAAGGCGCGTATTCGGAGATCGCTGCGAGAAAACTCATAGAAATTGCCGACGTGTCGTTCTTTAAGAGTTTCGACGGCGTGTTTTCCGCGGTCGAAAAGGGCTTTTCAAGGTACGGTGTTCTGCCCGTAGAAAACAGTTACGCGGGATCGGTGAACAGAGTTTACGATCTTATGCGCGACCATAAGTTCTATATCGTAAAGAGCGTTAAACTCACTATTTCGCATTGTCTTTGCGGGTTAAAGGGCGCGAAAAAGCAGGATTTAAAAAAGATCGTTTCGCACGAACAGGCGCTTGCGCAGTGCAGGAATTATTTAGATAAACTCGGCGGTATCGAGACCGCGCCCGAAGTGAA
>JAFZXG010000023.1 GCA_017616925.1 Clostridia bacterium
AGGCGGAAATACCCACGACTTTTAGCGCCGCCGCGTTCGCGATCCCGCTGGTTTCGGGGAACATGGCGACAACGATAGGAATAAGTATTCCGAAAGTACCCCAGGAAGTACCCGTCGCGAACGCAAGCACGCACGCCACGAGGAATATGACCGCGGGCAAAAGTTTCGCAAGCGTTTCGGGGAAACCGTTCATCATATTCTCAACGAATACCGCCGCGGCGAGTTCGCCGTTGGTGATATTCTTAAGCGCGGTCGCGAAAGTAAGAATAAGGATGGCAGGGACCATGGCGATAAAGCCTTTGGGCAGCGCGTCCATAGATTCTTTGAAAGTAACTATTTTTCTCAATATCATATATACGATGGTAAAGAGAAGAGAGATAACGCCCGCCCAAGGAAGAGCCACCGTCGCGTCGGTATCGCCGAACGCACCGATAAAGTCTTTGTAGTATTCCGATGCGGAATTAAAGAATCCACCGACGTAGATAAGCGCGATAACGCTGGTGATTACCAAGACCACTATCGGAAGAACGAGATCGATTATTCTGCCCTTGGGGTTGGGGGTTTCAACGTCTTGCTTTATCTGTTTGCCGCTGAAAAGATCGCCGTTAGTGGCGTTCTCTTCGTGTTTTTTCATAGGACCGAAGTCGAATTTCATAAGCGTAATACCCAGAACGAACACGAGCGTTAAGATCGAATAAAAGTTCATGGGGATCGCCGCTACGAAGAGCGAGAATCCCTGCCCGTCCGCAGCGTATTCGGAGACCGCCGCCGCCCACGAAGATATAGGCGCGATCATACAGATAGGCGCAGCGGTCGCGTCGATCAAATACGCGAGTTTAGAACGCGAGATCTTATGTTTGTCCGTTACGGGACGCATTACCGAGCCGACGGTCAAGCAGTTAAAATAATCGTCGATAAAGATAAGTATGCCCAAAACGAAAGTGCAGATAGCCGCGCCGACTTTGGTCTTGATGTGTTTTTCCGCCCAGTCGCCGAACGCTTTCGATCCGCCCGCTTTATTGATCAAAGCGACCATAACGCCGAGTTCGATCAAAAAGACGAAAACACCTGCGGTGCCCGCCACTGCGTCGATAAGTCCCGTACCTACGGTAACGTCCACGATTTTAGCGGGCGACCATCTCGCCGCCAGCACCGCACCCGATAAAATACCGACGAATAGCGAAGAATACACTTCCTTCGTTATGAGTGCGAGTCCTATCGCGATTATCGGAGGAAGCAGCGCCCACGCCGTTCCCGAGATCTCGGTACTCGTCAGCGGCGCGATAATCAAAAGCGCGATTATCACCGCCGCGGCAACCAGAAGAGCGATCGCTTTTCCGGTGAAAAACCCTTTCTTTTCCTGAATCATAAAAAAATCTCCTTTCCGCATTTTGCGGAGTAAAACTAAAAAATCACGGCATCAAATACCGTGATTGCAAGAATCGGATATTTGATAGCGCAACGCGGATTTTACTCCGCGACAGTCGCAAACGTGTTCCGTTTGCGCCCAGACAAGTAAACTTCGGGAAAATTTACTCTCTTCGGCGGTTTTTCCTTTACTGCACGGGCTTAATCCCTACCCGCGTTTATCATAAAAACCGCGCCTCTATCGATTTTTCGTACATACAATATAAAACTTTCGGCGGGCGTTGTCAATAGTTTTTTCGTAAAAAACGACAAAAAGACGAATTTGCTTGCTTTTTTTACCCGTATAGTGTACAATACCACGTGAAGGTTTTCGGATAACACTTCTAAAACAACCGAGAAAGACAGGTGAATTTTTATCTCCTTTTTCGGTGTGAAAAGGAGATTTTTAATGTATAAGTTCACCACCAAAAAACTCGCCCGTGCGGGCGTTGTCGCCGCTCTGTACGTTGTATTGTCTTTGGCTGTTTTACCGATCGCCAGCGGGGCAATACAATTCAGACCGTCCGAGGCATTGACGATTCTGCCGCTCTTTTTTACAGAAAGCATACCCGCGCTTTTTATAGGCTGTATGCTGTCGAATTTAATAACGGGTTGCGCAGTTTGGGACATTATATTCGGTAGCGTTATATCTCTCGTTTCGGGCGTTCTCACTTATTTTGTCGGCAGACTACTTAAAAACGATATTATAAAAGTGCTTGTAGGCGGAATAGTCCCTATTATTCTAAACGCGTTGTTTTTACCGCTTATCTGGTATTTTTGTTACGGACTCGAATATCTTTATATTCTGCACGTTTTATTCCTTTTGGCGTCGCAAAGCGTGGTGATATACGGGCTGGGGATCCCTTTATACTTCGCGGTGAAAAGACTGAACGGGACGGTGAGTTTCTTTAGGACGGACGAATTAAAGACGAAAGAAAAAACGGCAGAAGAACGAACGGAAGAAAAACCCGAATAGGAACGGTTGAAGAAGAAAAGACCTCGGAATACCCGAGGTCTTTTCTTTTAGTCGATTCTTCTGAACGGATTGTACGCTATCCAGTAGAACAACAGCCATAACGCCGAGATCCCTACCAGAGAGTAGATCACTCTCGCCGCGACGACGCCCGCTTCGCCCGTTCCTAAAACGGTGGAGACGAGATTAAAATCGAAAAGCCCGACCAAAAGCCAGACTATCGCGCCTATTAAGACGAGAATAAAAGATATGATCGTAGTTGCTTTCATAATTACCCCCTACGGCTATTCTGCGCAGTATCGGGGAAATTATACTCTACGTGAGCGCGTTTTCAAGCACTAATTTATCGAAGTCGATTTTCTCAATGAAATCGTCCTTTGTAAATTTCACGGTATTGTACTTCGCGTAATTAAATAGATGCGTCTTTAAAAGGACGGGCGTTCCCACGTCGAGATGCGAACATATATCTTCGAGATAGTCGAAAAAGAGCGAGTAGTCGGTCACTCCCTCGGTCTCGAACATATATTGACGCAGTATTTTGTCCTGTTTTACGACTTTCGCCCAGATCCTTACCATTTTTTTCACCTCTCTCATTTTAACACGGAAACGCCGAAAAGACAAGTTTAAGTTGACAAAAGCGCGCGGGGATATTATAATTTAAAAAACGATTTGAAACTAACGCGTACTTTCGTATGCGGAAGGAGAACGGTATGACCGAATTACAATACGGAATAGTAAAACTTTTGAAAGAGAACGCGAGATACACTAACGTCGATATCGCGAATATTCTCGGTGTTAAAGAACGGGAAGTAGAAACCGCGATAAAGGATATGGAAAAGAGCGGCTTTATCGTGAAGTACGCCACTATTTTCAACGAAGAAACGGTGAAGGACGGCAAGGTGCAGGCTTTAATAGAAGTCAAAGTCGCACTCCAGAAACTCAAAAGTTTCAACGAATACGCCGAAGAACTCTATAATTTCGACGAAGTGAAGAGTATGTACTTAATGAGCGGCGGGTTCGATCTCGCGGTGTTCGTAGAAGGCAAGGACATTACGGAGATTGCCGAGTTCATTTCCGAAAAACTCTCGGTAATAGACGGTATCACCAGCGTACAGACTCACTTTATATTAAAGAAGTACAAAATCGAAGGACAGATAACCAAACCGTCCAAGGACGGCGAAAGACAGTTGATCCAGGCTTGATATGAGAGATTTCGTAGGTAAAAGGGCAAAGAGCGTCAAACCTTCCGGCATAAGAAAGTTTTTCGATATCGCCGCCGAAATGGAAGGCGTGATCTCTTTGGGTGTAGGCGAGCCCGACTTTGCAACGCCTTGGCGGATAAGAGACGCGGGCATTTCTGCCCTTAAGAAAGGATATACGCAATATACGTCGAACAAAGGACTTCTCGCTTTAAGAGAAGAAATTTCCCTGTACTTAAAAAACCGTTTCGGTGCGGAATACTCTAAAGACGAAATAGTGATAACTCTCGGCGCGAGCGAGGCGATAGATCTTACTCTTCGCGCCGTTATCGACGACGGAGACGAAATACTTATCCCCGATCCGAGTTACGTTTCTTACGCGCCATGTGTGTCGCTTGCGGGCGGCGTTCCCGTTCCTATCGCCTGTTCGGGCGAGAACGGGTTTATTTTAACGCCCGAATCTTTGGAAAAAGCGATAACCGAAAAGACCAAGGCACTTATTTTCCCGTATCCCAACAATCCCACGGGCGCGGTAATGACGAAAAAAGACATCGAAAAGATAATACCCGTTATCGTAAAACACGATCTTTTGGTCGTTTCCGACGAGATATACGCCGAACTGACTTACGGCGGGAATCACGTTTCGGCGGCGAGTTTTAAGGAACTCGAAGGCAGAGTCGCGCTGATAAGCGGGTTTTCGAAATCCTTCGCTATGACGGGCTGGCGTATAGGGTACGTCTGCGCGCCTAAAGAACTTATCGCCGCGATAGTGAAAATACACCAGTACGCCGCGATATGCGCGCCTATCTTCTCGCAGTACGCCGCACTCGAAGGACTTAAAACGGGGAAAGAGGACGGATATTCTTCGGTCAGAGAGATGCGGGACGAATACGACAGAAGAAGAAAGTTTATGCTGCGCGTATTCACCGAAATGGGACTTACGTGTTTCGAACCGAAAGGCGCGTTTTATATTTTCCCGTGCGTCAGATCGACGGGTATGGACGGGGACGAGTTCGCGGAGGCTTTGCTTAAAGAAAAGAAGGTCGCGGTAGTTCCGGGCAGTGCGTTCGGCGAATCGGGTAAGGATTATATCAGATGTTCTTACGCTTATTCCATGAAAGATCTGGTCGAAGCGACGAATAAAATAAAGGAATTTTTACTTAAGAAGTAGTATGCAACTGTTAAAACAGGCTTTCGAGTCCAGATGGACGCTGACGTTTACTTTTATCGCCGTGTTCGTTCTTACGGTTCTGAATCTGTCGGTCTACGGCGTATACCTTTTGACCGCGGTGTTCGCGTGCACTTTTATTTTCGCGGACGACTTAAAGAATATCTTCGGTATTATGCTCGTCGTGTTGTACGCCATCGTGGACGTCGTGGTAGCCACGGTTCCTTGGACTACTTACGCGCTGTGCGCCGGAATAGGACTCGTATGCATTATCGCTCGGCTCGCTGCCGACGTGGTTCAGGCAAAGGGCGGCAGAAAATTCGAAAAAGGTAAACTGTTCCTGCCGCTCGTTATAGCGTCCGCGGGTTATCTTCTCGGGGGAGTCGTCGGTAATTTTATGCTTATCGAGTTTGTCGCGGTGCTTTTTCTCTCGCTCATCACTCTCGCACTCTATTTTATCGCTCTCAATCATACCAAAGGGTTGAAAAACGAACTGTTCTTTATCTTTATTCTGGTCGCGGTTTATATCTGCGGGCTTATCGCCGTTTACTATTTACAGGGTGGAAACCTGATTTATAAGATCACATCTGACCCGGTAGTATTCGTCGGTGCAAATAACGTTCACTCGGCGACGATTTCCGTCGCCCTCGGTATGATAGGATTCGCGGGGCTCGGAAAGGGAAAACCGCGTGATTATCTCTACTATCTGGGATCTGCGGCGATGTTCGGCTTTTCGATGATAACCTTCTGCCGTATAGTGATGCTGATAAGCGGCGGGGTCTTTATCGCTATCACCGTTTTGATGATACGCGCGTCCGAACGGAAAAAGCGTCTGGTCATAATCGTTCTGATCGGCGCGTTTTTCGCTGTTGCGGCTCTCGCCGCGGCGACGGTTATATCGGTCATCGAGGGCGTTAATATATTCTATTCCTTAATAGAGAAACTCGAAAACCATTTCTTAAGCGGAAGGGATCTGGTATGGACCTGGGGGCTTGAACATTTTATCGAACACCCGCTCTTCGGCATAGGGTTCATCACCGAAGAGACCATTTACAGATCGCTCCGTAAGACGCTGTTCGATTACACTTTGGTTTCCATGCACAACACTCTTTTTCAATGGCTTGCGTCCTTGGGTATTGTCGGCACTTTCGCCGTTATGCCGTTCTATTGCAAAAAATACGCGATCGTGCTTGCGAAAGACGGAAAGGACAAGTCGTTTATTCTTCTGACTCTGCTGTTTATCGCGCTTACGGGTTTAATGGATTCCAACGCACTTTTGGATTATTTTATATACCTTGCAACCGTTCTTTTAGTGGTGTCAGCGGAAACCGCGCCCGTCGCCCGTAAGAACGCCGTGAAAATAAACGACTGATAAAAAGACGATAAAAGACCGCCCGCGGCAACGCCGCTGGCGGTCTTTTTTAATTATTTCAGTTTCTTTTTAAGTTCTTCAAGTTCGGCATAAAGTTCTTTCGGCACTCTGTCGCCTATCTCTTTATAGAACTGTTCGATACCCTTCGTCTCTTCCGTCCAACTTTCCTTATCGACCGAAAGAAGTTCTTTCACGGTGTCTTTCGTAATTCCGTCAAGCCCTTCGATATTGATGTCTTCCGCCTTCGGAACGAATCCTATCGGGGTTTCGACCGCGTCCACCTTATTCTCACAACGATCCAGAATCCACTCGATAACGCGCAGGTTTTCGCCGAATCCCGGCCATATAAAGTTCCCGTCCTTATCCGTTCTGAACCAGTTTACGTTGAATATCTTGGGTTTGTTCGCTATTTTATCGCCCATTTCGATCCAGTGCGCAAAGTAGTCGCCCATATTGTAGCCCACGAAAGGTCTCATCGCCATAGGATCTCTCCTTACGACGCCCACCGCGCCCGTCGCCGCCGCTGTAGTTTCGCTCGCCATGATAGACCCTACGAACACGCCGTTGTTCCAGTCCTTCGACTGATAGACGAGAGGTGCGGTCTTGGCTCTTCTTCCGCCGAATATAATAGCGGAAAGCGGAACGCCGTCTTGCGCTTCGAACTGATCCGAAAGACAGGGGCAGTTTACGGTCGGCGCAGTAAATCTCGAATTCGGGTGCGCCGCTTTTATGGGCTTACCGTTCTCGTCCACTCTTCCCGCGACGTACTTATTGCCTTTCCAGTCGATAAGATGTTCGGGAACTTCTTTCGTAAGCCCTTCCCACCATACCGTATTATCGTCCGTATTTAACGCGACATTCGTAAATATCGTGTTCTTTTTGGTAGATAAAAGCGCGTTGGGGTTGGATTTCATATTCGTTCCGGGGGCTACGCCGAAGAATCCGTTTTCGGGGTTGACCGCCCAGAGTCTGCCGTCCTTACCTACTCTTATCCAAGCGATATCGTCGCCCACGCACCAGCATTTATAACCTTTCTTCTTATATATTTCGGGCGGAATTATCATTGCAAGGTTGGTTTTACCGCACGCCGACGGGAACGCCGCCGCAACGTACTTTATCTCGCCCTTGGGATTCTCGATACCCAAAATAAGCATATGTTCCGCCATCCAGCCTTCAGTCTTACCGAGATAAGACGCGATACGGAGCGCAAAACACTTTTTACCGAGTAAAACGTTCCCGCCGTAGTTCGAGTTTATCGACATAATAAGATTCTCTTCGGGGAACTGGCAGATATATCTCTTCTCTTCGTCGAGATCGGCGTAAGAGTGAAGTCCCTTTATAAAGTCCCCGTCAGCAAGCGCGTCTAAAACTTTCTGCCCCACTCTCGTCATTATCGCCATATTTAATACGACGTAAACCGAGTCGGTAAGTTCGATACCGATCTTGGAGAACTTGCTGCCTATCGCGCCCATAGAGTACGGAATAACGTACATGGTCCTGCCACTGTAAACGTTCTTAAACAGTCCGTTCAGCATCTTTAAGGCTTCGCCCGTTTCCATCCAGTTATTGATAGGCGAAGAATCTTCCTTTACTTTAGAACAGATAAAAGTCCTGCCTTCTACCCTTGCGACGTCGTTTACGCAGGTGCGGTGAAGATAGCACCCGGGAAGTTTTTCTTCGTTTAGTTTTATCAAAATATTTTCTTTTACCGCTAAAGCGCGCAGGGAATTTAACTGTTCCTCGCTGCCGTCGATCCAGACTACTTTGTCGGGATTGCATAACGCCTTGGTATCTTCGATAAACTTAAGAACTTTCTTATTGTCGGTCATAACTCTTTCTCCCTTTTTTCTTTTTTCTCTTTTTTTTGCATCGCTTTTTAATCAAAGCATCATCTTATCTCATTTTATATTGTATCACGATTGCTGTCAAATGTAAACGCCTGAAAAGAGATTTATCGCGTTTTTTCTCCGTTTTTTCCCGACGGATCCCGCGCTTTTATCACTTTAACAAAAGTTTTCGACAAAACGGGACGAAAAATTATAAAATTCGCCGTTTCCAAGCGTTTACCGTATAATATACTTTAACAAAAAGGTTTATATGCAATACGAAAACAGCGTGCTTATGTTAAAACAAACCGCAAGCGGATTTTCTTCGGGCAGTCCGCTCGGCGCAATACTACGGCTTGAGAACGAAAACGGGGTTTTTTCGGTCTTTCTCTCCACCGTCAATTTCGCGCTTTTAAGTAGCGGCACGTATCTTCTCTTTCTTTCCGACGGAAAGAACTTCAATCTGTCCGCGGATCTCGGCAAAAAACCGACTTCGGCTAATTATCGGGAAGACAAGGATATACGCCCGAAAGACGTTTCCGCGGGAATATGTTTCTATAAAGACGGATTGCCCGTTCTCGTCGCGTTCTCGGAATCCGAAAACGGCAACCTTTCTCTTAAAGATTTCAAAAAGCGCGTGGCGGAGTACTTTTATAAAGAACTCAAAGACAAGAAAAAGAACGAAGAAGTCCTTAAAGCGTATAACGACGAAGCCGTCGCCACCGAAAATTATTACGCTTATAAAGAAGATTTCGACGAACCTGTAAAAACGGAGACCGAAAGTGAATATAATTTTAGCGAAAATGGCGAGAACTCTCGCCGAAAACAAAGCAAAAAACAAAAAGAAAAAAAGAACGCTATCGGCTCTCTCGATGAAGAGAATTCTTTTGCAGGCGAAGAACAGAGATTCTATTCAAAGGTAAAAGCCGAGATCGAATCGACTCTTAATAAATACCCGCACGAAACGGTGCTTGAAACTATCTTTAAGGATAGCAGGTGGGTAAAAATAAACTATTCCGCCACTAGATACTACGTTTTAGGCGTGATCAAAGAAAACGGACGGGAAAAGTACGTCTGCTACGGCGTTCCCGATAAGTTTTCGGAATACGCCCCCAAAGAACTCGACGGATACTGTTCGTTTATTCCCCTGTCGGTCTTCGATCTGTCGGGGAACGGGTACTGGATGATGTTTCAGGACGCGGATACCGGCGAGTGCCTAAAAAGAAACTGAACGACAAAAAACGCACCCATGAGTGCGTTTTTTTCGATTTTCGCCTGCTTTACATCAACAGCGTGCCTTCGGTGGATTCTATTACCTTGAACATATTGAGTTGCGCGCCCGTTTCGGCGTCTATATACGCGTAATAGGTGTCGCCGTCTTTCTTGCCCGAAAATTCGTAGCACAGTCTTTCGCTTTCGTTCCCGAAGGGTATCATCGCAAGCCGTACGGTCTCCACTTCGATACCGTCCGACACCTTCTCTTTCGCCGCCCGTTTACTTAAAACGGGGCTGCCTACCGTGCGTTCGGTATGGTTTTTATAGTAGGTCGTAGCCTCGAAACCTATCACGTCGTTGGTCTCGGCGCAAAGTTTTATCTTTACCATATCGGGATAGATCACCGTGCCGTTTATCTCGCCCGCGTAGTTTAAGGTGTAGGAATTGTTGTAAAACGCGTACCATACGGGTTTCATATTCTCTATACCGAGACTATTTAAAAACTCTTCGGCTTTCTTCTCTACGGCGGAAAGTTCGTACTTTGCCGCACTGCAACTGCCCGAGTGGGAATACATTATCAGTTTGCCGCCTTTTTCCGAGAACTGCGCGAGTACGGGTTTACCGTCTATTGTTGCCGACACGTTGAAACACGGTATTTCGGCGTTGACGCTTTTCCCCACTTCGATATTTTCGGGATCGTAGTCCGCAAAGAGTCTTTTAAAGATCTCTTTCGCTTCGCTACTCG
>JAFZXG010000024.1 GCA_017616925.1 Clostridia bacterium
CTCAACACCCTTTGTATGTCTGTACTCGGGATGTCCGGGTGTTAATGAATCCATCTGTCTGAACTGCATAAGATCTTCCTTCTTTAAGCCGAATCCGAAGAGATAATAGAGTGAATAGTCCAGCATGGACGCATGCCCCGCGGAGAGAACGAACCTGTCCCTGTTATCGAATCCCGTATCCTTGGGGTTAAAGATCATATTCGTGAAAGCCGCGTACCCGATAGGCGCTGCGCCGAGGGGCATACCGGGGTGTCCCGAATTAGCCTTCTGTATCGCTTCCGCCGATAAAACTCTGATTGCGTTTACTGTAAGTTGTTTTACGTCTTGCATAATTTCCTCCGATTTTAATTTGTACAGATCCTTTAGTCTGCCGAATAATTATATAATAAAAGCGGGATTTTTTCAAGTCTTTTGAAACAACATTATCAAAAAAACTTGATATCTTTATTAAACTTTGGTATAATTTAACCGAATTTTATTTTGGGTTTTTGTACCCCTATTAAAACTAAAATCATCAGACTGAACGCGGAGAAAAGGCAAATGGACAAACAATTCGTAAAAGAGATCGCCGACGTAAACGAAAATTTCGCACAGTGGTACACGGACGTCGTGCTTAAGACCGAACTCGTCGATTACGGCCCCGTCAAGGGCACTATGGTCATAAGACCTTACGGTTACGCGATCTGGGAAAATATTCAGAAAGATCTTGACGTGCGGTTCAAGGAAAACGGCGCGAAGAACGCGTATTTTCCGTTGCTTATTCCTATGAGTTATTTCACGAAAGAGGCCGAACACGTCGAAGGGTTCGCGCCCGAAGTCGCCGTCGTTACCCACGCGGGCGGCGGGAAACTCGAAGAACCGCTTGCGATAAGACCGACCAGCGAGACCATAATAGGCACTATGTACTCAAAATGGATACAGTCTTACCGCGATCTTCCCGTTATTATGAATCAATGGTGCAACGTTATGCGTTGGGAAAAGACCACGCGTCCTTTCCTTCGCACCAGCGAGTTTTTATGGCAGGAAGGACATACCGTTTTCGCCACCGAAGAAGAGGCGATGGAAAACACGATGCGTATGCTCGAAGTATATAAGACTTTCGCCGAAGAAACTCTCGCGATCCCCGTTATCTGCGGAAGAAAGACCGAAAAGGAAAAGTTCGCGGGTGCCGTCGCCACTTTCGGCATGGAAGCCATGATGCTTGACGGCAAGTCGTTGCAGGCGGGAACTTCGCATTATTTGGGACAGAACTTTTCCAAATCTTTCGACATAAAGTATCTCGACAAAGACGGAACTTTAAAATACGGCTATACTACGAGTTGGGGCGTATCGACAAGGCTTATAGGCGCGGTCATAATGGCGCACGGCGACCAAAGGGGACTCGTGCTTCCGCCTTTAGTCGCGCCCGTTCAGGTCGTTATCGTTCCCGTCGCGGCGCATAAGGGCGGCGTGAACGAAAAGGCGAACGAGATCGAAGAAACGCTCGTAAAAGCGGGCGTAAGAGCCGAGACCGATTACCGCGATATGAGTCCCGGTTGGAAGTTCAACGAGTGGGAAATGAAAGGCGTTCCCGTCCGTATCGAAATAGGACCGAGAGACATTGAAAACGGCACGGCGGTCGTCGTAAGGCGCGACGGTCTCGATAAGACTTTCGTAAAAATCGACGAACTCGGTAAAGCGATACCCGAACTTTTACTTACCGTTCAGAAAGATATGCTTTTAAGGTCGAGAGAGAGAAGAGACAAAAAAATAATCGAAGCAAATTCGCTCGACGGAATATTAAAGGGCGTAGAAGGGCAGAATTTCGTTAAGGCGGGTTGGTGCGGCTGCAGAGAGTGCGAAGACAAAGTGAAAGAAGTCGCGCAAGCCACCGCAAGAGTCCTTTGCGACGAAGAAGGGGTTCCCGAAACCTGCGCAGTCTGCGGCAAGCCCGCGAAACATAAAGTTATCTTCGCAAGGGCGTATTAAGGAGAGATCAGATGTTTTATTTCGTGTTCGCAACAGGCACGGGTTACGCGGTCGGCGAAGTATCGAAAACGTTACTTATAGTAGGAACGGTTTTGGCGCTTGCCGTACTTTTGACTTTTTACCTGCTCCGTTCGATAGGCGTTTATAAACTCGCTAAAGCAAACGGGATCGAAAAACCGTGGATCGCGTTTATTCCTGCGGTATGGATGTTTACCGCGTGTAAACTTATCGGCGAGTCGTCGGGGTTTTTCGGTCAGACTTACAAAAAACTCGCTCTCGCGTTCGGCATAGCCTTTTCGGTATGCGCCGCGGTGTCGCTTATAGACAGGGCTTTAAGCTATTATCCTTTGATATCTTACGCGTTGCAGGCGGGTGAAACCGCGCGTATCTATTACGCCGGATCGTATTCGTCCGACTTTTTCGCGTCGAGCGGTATTCCCGTGTATCCTTACGATAGTGCTTTCTGCGTCGAAGGGTTCGTCGCAGCGTATCCTTCGTGGATAAACGGGCTTTTAAGGGTGATAAATATTCTCGGCATCTTTACTTCGATAGTCAGCATCGTAATTACGGTCAGCGTTTACTTCTCGCTTTTCCGCAAGTTCTGGCCCGAACATTATATTCTGGCGAGTTTATTAAGTATTCTTCTGTCACTTTTCCCGATCTTCATGTTTGCGGTAAGGAACAATAAGCCCGTGAACTACGGAGAGTATATGCGTGAGAAGTATCGTGCTTTCTATGCGC
>JAFZXG010000025.1 GCA_017616925.1 Clostridia bacterium
GGCAAAATTACCGCTATCGCCGTGGCGTGCGCCGAGTCCGTTTCGTATTTTAACAGATATTTAAGACAGGGAACGACTATCATCCCCCCGCCTCCGCCGAACAATCCGTTAATCAGCCCCGCTATAATCCCCACGATAATTTTTAACCCGTTATTACGACTTTTTGTTTCACTTTTGCCTTTCATAATCAATATTTTCCGTAATTTGCTCTTTTTTACTACTTTTTTATTATTTTTATTTATAAAGTTTACGCGTAAGGTTGATTTTTCTTCCAGAATAATATATAATGAATAAGAATTGCTCTTTGTAAAAGGAATTATATTGCCTTTTACAGAGTTAAAATCAAAAAAACGGTTACTTTTTATCAAGGTGGATTTATGACTAAAAATTCTCTTTCAAAAATCTTCAAATCTATTATCCTTTGCCTTTCCGTACTCTGTCTCTTCTGCGCCTGCGCGTTTGCGGTGGCTTGCGGCGGTGACTCCGATACGGATTCCGGCGAAACTACGCCGACATACACCTACAACGAAACGGATTCGGAAATTATTTCCAACCGCTTCTTTAAGTACGGCACTCACGATAAAACGAACGACGATTTCCCTATGTCTTCAATTACCGGCTGGTCGAAATCCGCGGATAATTCCGCCGCGTCGTCTACCGTAACGTCGGGCGTAATTTCCGTGGCGAACAGTTCCGCTTGGGACAAGGTGTTCGATAATCTCTACGCATTAGAAGATTTCCTGACCGTATATAAAACCAAATACGCCGCCGACCTCGAAGGCAAAACCGACGACGAGAAAAAAGAGTTTATAAAAACTCAACTTTCTAACCCCGATAAACACGCGGGCGCGGAAGACGACTTTATATATATGCTCAACAACTTTACCCTTGCAACCGACGGCACGGGCACGGCGCAACGTTTACGCTCGTCTTCGTCCGTTTCGGTAAAGAAAGGCGAAGTTTATAAAGTTTCCGTTTGGGTTTATACGAATATTCTCTCCGCAGGCGGCAACAACCAAGGCGCGAACATAACTTTCAGCAACTCGATAACCAGCAATTCTCAGGCGGATTTCCGTATCGATAAAATAGATACCGCAAAAACCTGGAAAAATTATACCGTCTATTTCTTCGCAAACGAAGATTACGACTGCACCTTTACTTTGAGTTTAGGTCTCGGCTACGGTAACGGCAACACTAACGCAACGCAAGATTACGTTATGGGTACGGTATTCTTCGACGACGTTACAGTCGAAAAAGTCGAAGCCGCGGATATCCCCGCCGCTTTCGACGAAACCGAGACGCTTATTTTCGGTTCGGACGAGCCGATATCTGTAAACCCCGTCGGCGACAACGTATTTAAATACGATATGAATTTCGACACGAGCGAATATTTTACCGACGTTCCCGCTATGGAACAAACGGTAACGCTTAACGCCGAAACCAAAACCGTAAATATTAAAAATACGGGCGACACTTATTTTTCCGTAACCACCCTTGCAACCGACGAAAACAACTACGAAAAATATATGCTCGTTTCCTTCAAAGTGCAGAACAAACTCGATAAACTCGGTTCTACCGATATCACGGTAAACGTTATCGACAAGTTCGACGACACGGAAGAAACCAGAAAAGGAATAGCCACTTTCTCCACCGTGGACGACGGCGACGACTTTACCACCTGCACCATTATAGTCAAAAATAATTTCAAGGCAGCAGGCACTATTCCCCCGACGGACAACGAAAGACAGTTCTATATCCAACTCGTTATCGGACCTTCCGACGCTTCTTCCGTCACCGCGCTTTCGGAATTCGCAACGGGCACGGTAAAAATCAAAGACGTTAAATATTCGGACGAGACCAAGGCGGATTGCAACGGATACATCTCTTCGGAACGCTACGACGACAAAACCGACGACCCGAATTATAAACTCTTCTCCTTCTTTAACACTAACGCAAACGCGACTCTCGCTCTCTACGCGGGTTACGACGAAGATTATCAGAAACAAACCGACGGCACGTATTCCCTTACCCCCGCTAAATCGAATATCGGGGAAATCACCGCGCACCCGACCGCTGTAAACGGTTACGACGGCATAACTGCCGACCATTTCTACGTTAAAACGGGTTCGGACGTAACCGCTATAAACGACAGAACCGCCTTAAACGGCGTAAACGGTTACGCGGGACTTATCAATACCAAATATATAGCGACTTACGCTGCGGGCGACGCTTACCTTACCGGCGCTCTCGAAGGTTTATATACCGAAGACGAACCTATTCAACCTATCGTTATAGCGAACAGAGTCGCCGACCACTACGGATTCGTCGGCACGCAGCAGACAGTTTCCGCAAGCGCGTACGCGCAAGTTACCGTAAAACTTAAAGTTTCGGGCGCTAACGCAAAAGCGTACGTCTATCTCGTAGACACGAGCAACAACGAAAAAGACGTTATGCAGTTTGCTGCCTTCACGGTAAATACCGAAGACGGTCTTAAAAACGCGGCTATAAAAGACCATACCTATTCCGCGGCTGACCACAAATTTATGCTTATAATCGACGAAAACGCGGAAGTCGGAACTGACAAATGGGTCGAACTTAATTTCTACGTCGCAACGGGCGCTACGGAAAAATCTTTCCGTGTGGAAATCTGGAACGGCGGCAGAGACGGTCAACCCGAAACGAATTCGATAGGCTACGTCATTATCAATTCTATCACGGTCACAACCGCTTCGGCTTTCAGCGAACCGACTTCGTGGCTCTCAGCGTTTGACAGTTCGGCAACCGGTCCGTTATCTGGCGCAACTATTTCCAGTTTTGGCGGCGAAGGAAACGCGCTTATCGCCTACACTCGCGAACTGACCGATACAGAAAAAGAATTCAATAAAGAATATCCCGACAAAGCGGTGTCATACGACGCTAAATACGTTTGGGCTAACAACTCGAATACCGTCTATGCCGTATTCAATACGATAGACCCCGTTGAACACAACCCCTACGACGATATCACTCCCGAAGAAGAAGGCAGCGGCTGTTCCGCTAACTCCGACCCGTCGGCGTTCTGGCTTTCCTTCTCCTCTATTCTTCTTGCGGTCGTATTAGTCGGCGCGATTGCCGCGTTATTCATTAAACGCCACGCCGCAAAACGCAGAGCGAATAAGTCCGATGCGGTTTCGCAATATAAAGTAAAGAGCCGTTCGGAAGCGCAGAAGGAAATCAATAAAGCGAAAACGGAAAAAGCAAAGAAAGAAAAAGCGGTTGAAGACGCGGCTAAACCCGAAAACGTTAGCGCGCAAGAATCCGAACCCGCCGCTGCACCCGAAGAAAATACGGCTGAAAATACCGAAACGACAGAAAGCACGGAAAATTCGGACTCCGGCGACGAGACCGAACAGAGCGGGTACGTTTACGGCGAAGTTCAGGATTTCGGCGATATGTCTTTGGAAATGCCCGAAGAAAA
>JAFZXG010000026.1 GCA_017616925.1 Clostridia bacterium
TGTCCGCGACGATGCAGTCGTCCCGCTTTTCGCCGCCGGGGAACAGAACTATATTCACCCTGTCTTTAAGCGGTTTTCCGTTCGGAAAGGATTTTAAGGTGTTAGAACCCATCACCACGACCTTATTCAAGGTCTTTTCCTTAAAGTATTTCATATCTTCGGGAAGGGAAAAGAGAAGTCCGTTTTTCTTGCCTATTCCCCATTTTTTATCTACCGCGACTATCGCTTTCATCAGATCGCCACCTCGAACTTTTCGTCTATTTTATTGTACTTGTAATCCACGAGTGTAAAGTCGTCCACCGTGAACTTGTAAAAGTCTTTTACTTCGGGATTTACTATGAGTTTGGGCGCGGGGTACTGCGGGTTAGACAGCATTTTCTTCACGACGGGAATATGCCTGTCGTAGATATGCGCGTCCGCGATAACGTGAACGAGTTCGCCGACCTTTAACCCCGAGACCTGCGCCATCATGTATAAAAGTACCGCGTACTGCACGACGTTCCAGTTATTCGCGACCGCAACGTCGTTGCTTCTTTGGTTGAGTATTCCGTTTAACGTGTCGCCCGAAACGTTGAAAGTCATAGAATACGCGCAAGGATAAAGGTGCATTTCGGAAAGGTCTGCAAAGGTGTAGATATTCGTCAATATCCTTCTGCTGTGCGGATCGTTCTTTAAATCGAACAGCACCCTGTCCACCTGATCGAATTCGCCTTCTTTATACTTATGTTTTACCGAGAGTTGATAGCCGTAGGCTTTACCGATAGATCCCGTTTCGTCCGCCCAGCTGTCCCAGATGTGAGAGTTAAGGTCGTGAACGTTATTGCTTTTCTTCTGCCATATCCACAGTATCTCGTCCACGGCGGACTTAAACGCGGTGCGCCTTAAAGTCAGGATCGGGAATTCTTTACTTAAATCGTAACGGTTTACGATACAGAATTTCTTTACGGTATGCGCGGGCGTGCCGTCAAGCCACTTGGGGCGAACGGGATAGTCGGTGTCCCACACGCCGTTATTTATGATGTCGGTGCAGTTTTCAATAAACACTTTATCGGCGTAACTCATATCTTTCTCCTTACTTAAAAGCGTCTTTTCTCTGGTTTTTCCAGCGCTTCGCGATAAACGAAAGCACGATTTTCTTCGGGGTTATCTTCATAAAGAAATTAAGCGCCCTGTTGAAAAACCCCGGGATATACTTTATCTTGTTCTTTCCGACCGCTTTAAGCGACTTTTCGGCGACGAACTCGGGCGTTTTTGCCGAGAGTTTGCCCCAGATCCCCTGCGATCTTATCTGTTCGTTTATGTCGGGGCGGGTGTAAACGCCGCCCGGAAGAACGGTGGTAACCTTTACCCCGTCCCCTTTAAGTTCGTAATGCAGCGACGTAAAGACGTTCGTCAAAAGCGCTTTCGTTCCCGAATATACCGCAAAGTACGGCATGGGCGATACGCCCGACATACTGCTTATCGTTATCACTTCGGCGTTGCCCTTTTTAAGTTCCAAAAGGGCGCGGGTGACCGAAAGAGTCGCTTCCACGTTCACGCGGATCTGAAAAAGCAGTTTTTCTTCCGAATACTCGGTAAACGGAAGTTGAGTGTCCACGCCCGCGACGTTTACGATCCTTTCCACGATAAGCCCCTTTTCCCGCGCGAAATCGTACAGGGCTTTCCTGTCTTTTTCATCCGATAGGTCGCAAGCAAAAGTTACGACCGAAACGCCGTGCGCTTTTTCTATCTCGCCCTTTAAGTCGGAGAGTTTTTCTTCGCTTCTGCCCGTTAAAAACAGGTCGTAACCGCGCTTGGCGCAGGCAAAGGAAAACGCCTTGCCTATCCCGCCGGTCGCGCCGCTTATAAAAGTGACCGTCATTTCGTAGTCAAGACCTTACTCGAAACGCCTTCTATCATCCCGAGTTTTCCCGAAAGTCCGTTTATCGTTTCCTGCGGGGCGTCCACGACTACCGAAATGACGTTTACGTTCTTCTTCTTGTACGGGATACCCATCCTTCCGACCACGTAGTCCCTGAATTCGTGAAGAACGGAATTGACTTTTTCGGTGGATTCGTAATCCTTTACTATTATGGCGATGACCGCAATTTTATCTTCCATATTGCACCTTATTCCGATTTTACCACAAATCGCGGATTTTAGCAATAGAATTGTTCTTTATTTAATTTGCTTTTTAGTTTCTCGATCGCCTTTTTCTCTATACGCGATATGTATGATCGCGAGATCTTAAGCATTTTCGCCACTTCTCTCTGCGCGTAGATCCTGCCGCCCTTTAAACCGTACCGCAGGGATATCACCGTAAATTCCCTGTCGGTAAGGATCTCCTTTACAGCCTTTACCATCTTTTCGTTCGCGACCGAACGATCGACCTTATTAAAGACCGAATCTTCCTTTTCGCAGAGCATTTCCGAAAGCGTCGTTTCGTTCCCGTCCTTATCCGACCCCACGGGTTCGAAGAGAGAGACTTCGCACTTGTACTTTTTGTTCGCGCGAAGAAGCATAAGTATCTCGTTTTCGATACATCTTGCCGCGAAAGTGGCGAGAGACACGCTCTTTTCGGGATCGAAGGTGTCCACCGCCTTAATCAGTCCTATGCTGCCGACGGATATTAGATCGTCGGGATCCGCCGCGCCCGAATACTTTTTGGAAACGTGCGCGACGAGTCGCAGATTCTTTTCTATAAGTTCGTTCCGCGCCTGTTTGTCGCCCGCCCTGTTCCTTTTTACGAGTTCCCTTTCTTCTTCGGGTTTTAAGGGTTTAGGAAAAGACGAAGTAAAGATACTGCCCGTAAAGAAAGTTATCTTTCCCAAGAGATAAAACAGAAAATCGAAAATCATAATCCGCTCCTTTTTCTTTTTTATCTATTCTATGCCGCTTTAAGCCGCGGTATTTATAAGGGCAAGTCCCTTTTTTTTCGTCATAAAAGACTTTACAAAAACGGCTGAGGGTTTATACTCTTTTCGGCGTTTGGAAAAAAAAGGAAGGGGGCTGATCTTGAATTTCTACTCGACGTATCTTTTTGCTTTTTATAAAAGACTGTACGCGGCAATGAACGAAAAGAATTCGTACGGATAAACTCCCCGTCCAAAAAGGAGCGTAGTATGGTTTTTTTGAACATCGGAAATTTTGTGGACGCGTACGGAACAATCACCTGCATATTTTCCGCGGGAATTTTTATCGTTACCGAACTCGTTTCGCTCGTCTTTAAAAATAAGCCCGCCTTCATTAACTATCTTCCCTTTTTTCTGGGAATAGCGACGGAGACGGTCTATCTGATAATAAGCGGCGAGTGGACGTTTTGGGGAACGTTCGGCGGGGGCGTTATATGCGGCTCTCTTTCGGAAATTTTAAGCGCGATTTTTTACAGGATCAAAAACGGGAAAAAGATGTGCTTTAACGCTCGCCTTCTTCTCGTCGAAGGTATCGTAAAGGATTTTCTTCCCGAAGAGAGAGTAAAAGACGTTTCGGAAAGGATCTGCGCTATTTTAAAGGAAGCTAACGCGACGGAGAAAATAGCCGAAATCCTTAATGAAAATATGCCCGACGGCAAAACCGACGTTTTCGGTCTTGCGACGCTCATAATCGCTTCCACCCTGTCTATCGGGGACGAGTGAGAGATAAAGGCGGCGGAAATCCGCCGCTTTTTTTTCGGAATAATTTTCCGCCGTAAAAAAATACTATTGTTATGAAACTTTCTTCATCCCTTACGGAAAACCTGAAAGAACTGAAAAAAGCGATGCCGTCGTCCGATATAAGATTCACGAAAGTCGAACTCGGAAAAACGCGGGGCGTGCTTATATTTTCCGAGGCTGTCACCGACAAGAAATCTTTGGGCGACCTTATCGTAAAGCCGCTCAAAGAATTAAAGTCGGTTTCGGAAGAAACTCTGCTCTCTTCCGCACTCTCCCCCGACAAAAAGACGTTGGACGGCTTAACGGAAATAGAAGAAGAGATCGCTTCGGGAAACACCGTTTTAATAGCGGACGGTATCAAAAAAGCGTTTTCGTTCGGACTTAAAAAATACGAACAGCGCGCTATCACCGAACCGCCCACTTCCACGGTGATAAAAGGTCCGCGCGAAGGATTCGTCGAAAGCGTGCCCGTAAACATAAGTCTTATGCGCAGAAGGATAAAATCGCCCGATCTTACGTTTACTTCGGTGACGGTGGGCGATCTCTCGAAAACGCCCGTCGTTCTGTGCTACCTTAAAAGCGTCGCCGATCCCACGCTCGTTGAGACCGTCAAAGACAAACTCTCAAATATAAAAATGGACGCGGTGCTGGATTCTTCGTACGTCTCGAAACGCCTGTCGGGCGAGTCCGAAAGCCTTTTTAAGAAGGTGGGCAATACCGAAAAACCCGATATTCTCGCGGCGAAGATATTAGAAGGCAGAGTCGCCGTGTTCGTGGACGGCTCGCCCATCGCGCTCACCGTGCCGTACCTGCTTATAGAAGACTTCCAAAGCCCCAGCGACTATTACGGTTCGCCGTACTCGGCGACCTTTTCGCGCGTGTTGCGGCTTATATCCGTATTTATATCGGTACTTCTACCCGCGCTGTTCGTGTCGGCGGAACTGTTCCATCTGCAACTTATCCCTCTCGCTTTCTTGCTTACCATAGAAAACAGTATAAAAGGTATTCCCTTGTCGCCGAGTTACGAGATGTTCTTTACTCTGCTTATTTTCGAGATCTTAAACGAAGCAAGCGTGCGTATGCCGAGATACGTCGGTATGGTGGTGTCTATCGTCGGCGCGCTCGTTCTCGGCGAGACAGCCGTGAACGCGGGCATCATTTCCGCGCCTACCCTTATGATCGTCGCACTTTCGGGTATATGCCTTTACACCGTTCCCGAACTCGAACAGACTTTGTCGTTCGTGCGACTCGTATTTCTTATCGTCGCGGGTTCGATCGGGTGCTACGGCTTATTAGTCGCCGTGGGCGTTCTTACCGTATATCTTATTACCTTCGAAAGTTACGGCGCGCCCGTCTGCGCACCTTATTCCCCGCTCGTTAAAAAGGACTTGAGAGACGGATTCGTCAAGAGATCGGGCGACGGAACTTCCCGACCGCTTTCGATAGCGAAGGCGAAACTATTCGGGGGCAGAAAATGAAACGCGCGCTTAAAGTACGGCAGATCTGCTTTTTCATTATCGCATTTCTGCCCGTAACCAAATTTTTTATGCTGTCAAGCGTCCTTTCTTCCGCGGCGAGAGAAGATATGTGGATATCGGGACTTTTGTCGCTTGTCTTCGATCTTATTGCGGTAATTTCCCTGACCTTCGTTTTCACGGACGAAAAAAGGGATTTTTTCACTATCGCCGAAGAGACTTTCGGGAAGACGGGGAAAAATATTCTTTTAGCCCTTTATCTTCTGTTTTTTCTCGCGAAAGCCACTCTGCCCGTCTGCGAACAGAAAGATTACGTCGAATTTACGCTCTATCTCAATAGGCCGAATATCGTCTATTTCGCGCCGTTTTTCATCTGCGTGTTTTTCGTGGCTACGAAAAATCTCACCCTTTTCGGCAGACTTTCGGATCTGTTCTGGCTGATAACTGTCGTGGGCTACGCGCTGCTTATCGCGCTGTCGGTACCGGGAACGGATTTCGGCGCGATACTTCCCGTCGGCGCGAACGGGATCCGAAATATCGCGAAAGGAACTTTCGCTTCTCTCGGTTGGTTTTCGGACGGGGCGTATTTTCTGTTCTTTATAGGAAAGACCGTACCCGAAAAAAGATCCTGGCTCAAGATCTTGCTGTCCTTTTTACTCCATACCGCGATGGTTACCTTCTTTTTCGTCGTATTCAACGGAATATTCACTTCCATAGGGTTCAGACAGCGGTTCGCACTCACCGAAACTTCCAAATACGCGACCGTGATCAACAATCTCGGACGGTTCGACTATATAGGGATCACCTGCATACTCTTTTCCGCGCTGTTTTCCCTGTCTCTGCCCCTGTTCTTCGCGAGTATGATCTTAGACGAACTGTTCCGCATTAAAAAGGGGTATATCTCGCCGCTGATCGTTTCCGCGTTTATCTTTCTCACGGTGTTGCTGTCCGAGAGACACGGACGGCTTATCGAAGAACTGTTCACGGGAGTATTCCCCGCCTACTTTCTGGCGTTCGGAACGGTGTTTCCGCTACTGTTCCCGCTTTTTAAAAGGAGAA
>JAFZXG010000027.1 GCA_017616925.1 Clostridia bacterium
CAACCAACCGTTTTACAGGTTAAGCCAGGATGAGATCGCACCACGCGTGTATTTTGACGCTTACCCGAAGGGGATCGAACAGATAGGGAACGTTATTACGGTCGACAGAATATACGTTTGCGACGTTCTCGATCCCAACTTTACCGTCTCTTACGGTATAATTTCGCCGAGCGGCGATTACGTCGTAGACGTAAACAATGTGTTGCTCGACGAAAATAACGCCGATTACAGAAAAACTTATTCCTTCGTCGCTAACGAATTCGGCAATTACCTTGTGTCGATAGATACGCAGGACTCTTTGGGTAATAGTGATCTGCTCGTCTATGCGATAAGCGTCGCCGATACTACGGGACCGATCGTTTTGACCAAGTGGGAACTCAAAGATAAGTTAAAAATAGGCGAAGCCGTAACTATAAGCGAACTCGTTATAAAGGATACGGGTTCCGAAATATTTACGGTCAGTGCGTTTATTATACAGCCGAATATGCGCACCATGTCCGTTGAAGTTGGTGCAGGCTATGCGTTCAGGACGGCGGGAACTTACGTTCTCTGCTATACCGTTTCCGACGAAAGCGGTAACGTAACGCTTTACACACATACGTTTATCGTAGGTCAAGGAGAGTAAACATGAAAAAAATCATATCGGTTATTGCGGTCTTACTTGCTTCGATGTTGGTTTTCTGTTCTTGCGGTAAAGCGGACAACGGTGGAAGTAAGAACACTAATTATGAAACTAACGAAAATCACAATTATCAGCCAACGCCGTCCGATTATACCGACATTTCGGACGACGCAAGGGTATTTAACGGCGGAATCCATGTTCTTTCCGCTGCTGTTACGGACGATTATCTTATCGAAAACGGCTCATCCGAGTATGTTATAATTTATCCCGTCGCCGCGACCAGAGAGATCGTAGATACGGCGGAAGATGTGCGAACGCTTATTCTGGAAGCGACGGGGGTTAAACTTAAAACGGCTGCGGACACCGATCCTTCGGTTACAGCGTCGACTAAGGTCATAAGTCTCGGCAATACTACCCGTGCCGAAGCCGAAAACGTCGTTCCGACTTCCGATCTCTCGCATTCCGGATATATAATAAGAACCGTCGATAAGAGCATTTATATCGTCGGGAACACCGAACAGGCGGTTTCCTTCGGTGCTTACGGGTTTTTGGAGATACAGTTCGATTTCGATTGTTTTTGCGACACATATTCTTATATAGCCAAAACCGAGAGTTCCCGTCTGCGCGATTTCGATGTTAAAGAAGTTTCCGATCTCGGTATCGTCGAAATGGGCAGGGCGTTTACGAGCGGCAGAGCGGCAAGAAGAATGAAGTTATGGGACGGCAGCAGTTTTACGGCAGGGCGTCTCGGACACGATACCCTTATTTATATTGATCCCGCCGTCTATAATAATCCCGCCGATTCCGTAAATTATCATCCCAAGTGGTTCAGCACAGACGGTGAACAACTTTGCTACACGGCGCGTGGCGACGAGATGGAAAGAGAACTTCTTATCCGCACTATTGCGGACATTTGTATCGAACTTTTCGCGGAGGAACCCACCAAGTTTTGTGTTCGTTTTCAGGATATGGATATAAACACCTGGTGCACATGCGACGCGTGTGTCGCATCTAACTTAGCGTACGGCGGTGCCGACGCTGCGGCAGAGATCAAAACATTGAACGAAGTCGCCCTGCTTGTGGATCAATGGATGGAGTCGGACGAAGGCAGACCGTTTGCAAGAAATTATTTTATAGAGTTCTACGCTTATTTCCGTACGAATAAACCGCCCGTTTATCTCGATCCGACAACGAACGAATATAAACCCATCGACGATTCTGTTATATGTAATGACCACATTAAACCGTGTATAGCACAATATTACTTGGATTTCCAGAACAGTCTTTATGCGGACGTCAATAAATCCAACCTCGAAATATTAAAGGGCTGGAACGCGTTGAGTTCCGAACCCGCATACTACATGTATAACGCCGATTTTGATATGTACAACTACTACTACGATTCTATCGAAAGTCTTAAAGACTTGTACGTGTTTTTTGCGGAAAGCAATTCAGGGTGGATATACAATGAAATTGTCGGAACGCCCGTTACCGCGTGGCAAGCGCTACGTTCGTACGTTATGTATAAACTCGCATGGAACGTAAATTTAAGTATAGACGACATTATCGGCAAATACTTTGATCATTTCTTCGGGGACGGCGGCGCGAAAATGAAGGAAGTATTCTATCAGGAACGTGCATGGATGTCGCTAAACAGAGCGAGCATAACGGGCATGAGATCACTTCGCTGTAAATTAGATAAAAAGGAATTATGGCCGAAAAATCTCGTTCAAACCTGGTTGGATATGACTAACAACGCAGTAAAGGACATAAGTTATCTCAAAAAAATCGATCCCGACCTTTACGATACTTTTTATCGCAATATAGCGATGGAAAGGCTGTCTTTCGAGTATATTCTCATAAATTTCTACGAAAGAGAGTTGGATGCAGACTACGTAAAGTCGCTTAAACTTCAAGCGAAATCCGACGCTATGGATAATAATATTACTTATTTCGGTCCCGGGGCTTTGGCTTCGACGGTTTTCAATGAGTGGGGGGTCTAAAACATGAAGAAGTTTATAAACGTTTTAATGACCGTTTTTCTTGTTTTTATATTTGCATTTACAGGTTGCGGCGGGAAAGATGCCGACGCCGGCGAGAAGGATACCACCGTCATCGTTTCCGCGGACAACGTGCAAGAGATTTTGTTCGAACGTGTACAGAATTCAAAGATCTCGTGTTTTCAGTCGGTAAAGATTAAACTGAAAAAAGGCTATGAAAAAGCGGTTTTGTCTTCCGACAATTCGGAGATCGTCGCCATTGAAAACGGGTTTATAGTCGGCATATCGACAGGATCAGCGGTTTTGTCCGCCGTCTTTGACGGTATAAAACAGGAACAGATCATTACCGTGGTAAAACCCGAAACGGTAGATTTCGACTTGGACAATTTACCCATACTCAAAGGCGACAGTTATAAAATCTCTCTGACGACTTATGTCGATAATATTATCGTCGGTGATGTCGAATACTATTACGAAACGAAAAACCCGTCGGTCGCCACCATAAATGGAGACGTTCTCAGCGGTATGGATTACGGTAGTACGGAAGTTGTCGTAACGGTGTCGTGGCATGGAACGCAAATAACGAAAAAAAGCATACCTTGTACGGTAAACAGTAACGATGCTATATATACGAATAAAGAAAGTTACGAAATCTATACGATAGGAAACGTTCTCGGAACTCCGTTTAAGACGAGCGAAACCATCGTCGCTTACGTCTTCTCGGACGGCGCGAAGGTGGAAGAGGCGACTCTCCTATGGGCGAGTGCGGACACTTCCGTAGCGACGGTAAGCGGTAGCGGCGTAATATCGGCCGTGTCTGAAGGCGAGACAGTCGTTACTGGAGCCTGTAATTACGGCGGAAAGACCATTTCTACCAGGCGTATTCCCGTAAAGGTATCCAAACCTTATTTATCAACCGACGTAGACGTTTTGTTCGATGTTAACGAAAGCACGGGAGTTTTTGATACGGCGAAAGTGCTCGGCAGCGGATATTCTATCGGAAAAATCGTGGATATAGACAATAAAAGGGAATATGAAACAACCGATAACTCCGTAAATATGAGAAATTTCCCCATCGGCGAATACAGACTTGCAGTATACGAAGCAAACGAAGAATTTGCTACGGAAATAAACGTCGTGGTTGCCGACTTTATTATAAACGATGTGAACGACTTACAGAGTATACACTGGGGATCGTATAAATACGTCGCGTTAAATGCCGATCTGGAAAATGTAGGTAAGTATAACAACCTCGTTCCCGACGGGCAAGAACATTTTTTCACCGGCACTTTTAACGGTTTGGGGCATAAGATATCGGGTATCAGATTTCAATTCAATAACTTCGGACTAATCAGAACACTCGACGGTGCCACGATCAAAAACCTTGCGGTCGTATGCAGTGCCGAAGGAAAACGGCAGGGTGCGTTGTTCTATAATTGTATCAATCACCCCGTTATTGATAACGTTTATATAGATATGACGTTTGCCGCAAGCAGCGAAAACGTCGGCGGAATAAGTCATCTCGTTTTCGGAGAAATCACAGTGCGTAATTGTTTTGTTAAGTCGCACGGTACCGAAGGGCGTTATAATGGTGCCGCTGTCGCCGTCTGCAACACCAACGGGATAAGGTTTATCAATACGTATTTTGTTTCGGACGTTGCCATTTGTTCGGATGATCCCAACTATACGTATAACGCTCAATATGCCCTTTTAAGATCGCAGACGAGCGGGATCGTATTCGATACCGACGAAGAGTTTACCGTCGCAAGAGCGGAAGGTCTCGTTTCGTTGGAAGGCTATAACAGTTACTGGGATTTGAGTGGCAGTCCGATTTTTAAGACGGTTATTTAGGGGGTTGAACTTTAATGTTTGCTCTTACGGGAAAAGGTCAACAAAAAATATACGGGCGCAACTCACTTGGAACGAGAAAAAAGGCGCAACTACTGTTTTATATTACAATGATTGCGTTGCCAATAGCTCAGTTTCTGGTGTTTTACCTTTATATAAATCTGGATTCTTTTACGCTGGCCTTTCAGGAATATTCATATGAGAGTAACACTTTTTCCTGGTACGGTGTTCAAAATTTCCGACAGATATTCGAAGACTTCGGGACTTTGGCGTTCCTTAAACACTCGATCGTCAACTCTCTTGTCTTATTCGTATGGACCATGATTTTCGGATCGGCTGTCGCAATATTGTTTTCTTATTATGTCTTCAAGAAGAGATTCGGGCACATAATATTTAAGGTGTTCTTATTCCTTCCTCAGATACTCGGCGGCGTGGTAGTCGTGATAATGTATAAGTATTTTATGGACGAAGCCGTGCCGGTTCTGGCGAAACTGTTGGGATGGGAGATGGAAGAAGGGTTGATCGCTAATCCCGCTACACAGTTTGCGTCGATACTTTTTTACAGCATATATACGGGTTTCGGTATACAGGTTTTGGTTTACAGCAGTACGATGAGCGGAATATCCGATTCGATAATCGAATCCGCCCAACTTGACGGCATTACGCCGATAAAAGAATTGATCTTTATAGTGATACCGTCCATTTGGGAAACGTTCATTACGTTTATGGTGGCTTCCGTCGTAGGCATATTTACAAACCAGATGTCTCTCTACACGTTTTTCGGCGACAAGGCCGATCACTCGCTCTATACTTTCGGCTACTATCTGTATAAGCAGGTTTTGCTTGCCGGTAATAACGAGTATCCGTATTTGTCGGCAATGGGATTTCTACTCACGGTAATCGCAATTCCTTTGACGCTTTTTACGAGATGGGCTCTCACCAAATTTGGACCGAGAAGTGATTGAGGGGAAGAATATGGAAGATACTTACAGAAAGAAAATCGACTGGGTAAATATTGTATTGATGGTCGTTCTGATCGCTTATTCTCTTTTTCTCGTTGTCCTTATGCTTTGGGGAGTAGCAACGTCGCTAAAGTCGCGCGAAGAGTTTTACGACAACGCGCTTTGGTTTCCCAGGGGAAATATCGGCAGTTGGGCATGGGGTAATTATTCTTTCGTATGGAAGAACTTTGCGGTGGAGACCTTTGATTCGTTGGGAAGAAAGATAAGCATCGATATTTACGGTCAGTTCCTAAATACTCTGCTATACGCGATAGGCGGCGCGTTTTTAACGACGCTTTGCTGTTGCATAGTCGCGTACCTTTCGGCGAAATTCAAATACTGGTTCAGCAGCATAGTGTATACGATCGTTTTGATAACGATGGTCGTGCCGACCATAGGTACTACGCCCGCCATGCTTAAATTCCTGAAACTGACGAATTTATACGATTCATGGTTAGGAGCGTATCTGATGAAATTTTCGTTTCTCAGTTTATATTTTCTTATTTTCCACGGGATATTTAAGGGAATATCGCCCGAGTATTCCGAGGCAGCCACGATAGACGGCGCAAACGAATACCAGATATTTTTCAGGATAAATCTGCCACTCGTTACCACGACCTTCTATACGGTGTTCCTGATCCAGTTTATAGGCTACTGGAACGACTATATGACTGCACTGCTATATTTACCTACGCATCCGACGCTTGCTTACGGTGTGTATTATATGAGCATATCGAATATGAATAGGTTAGCCCAAACACCGATGCGTATGGTTGCCTGCGTAATTTTGGCATTACCCATAACTTGTGTTTTCGTCATTTTCAGGAATAAGGTTATGGGAAACGTTACGATGGGTGGAATCAAAGAATAAATCGTTAGAAAAAACTATAATTTTTGTCAAGGAGAAACGATTATGAAAAAACTGATAACTTTCATTATGGCTTTTGCTGTTACGTTAATCGTAACATTTTCGTCGGTAGCATGCGGTTCACGTGTTATTGAAGACATTGATCCGACAAAGACTAATATTTCCGTCGCTCTTTATTCCGGCGGTTACGGAACCGTCTGGATCGACGAAGCCGTCGAACGCTTTGAAGAGTATTACGCCGAAAGGTCTTTCGAAGAAGGGAAGACGGGAGTTAAAGTGATCGTAGATAAGAACAAATCTTATACGGGACAATCACTTGCGACAACCGTTCCCGTAGGCACGGCAGATATTTACTTTACTGGTGCTACGCCCTACTATGACCTTGCAACAGCGGGCAGCCTGATCGACATAACCGATCTTGTTACGGAAACGGTAAACGCTCAGGACGGTAAGACCATTGAAAGCAAATTAACCGATAACTTAAAACAGACGTTGCACTTAAACGGCAGGTATTATGCTATTCCTTTATATGAAGCATACGGCGGCGTCAGTTATGACGCGGGTATTTTTAAAAACAAAAACCTTTATTTTTCGAATCGTCTCGATACGGAAGATGAAGAATATCCCGGGACTAACTCTTTCGTACTTAACGTAAACGATACGAAATCCTGCGGGCCTGATGGTGTTTACGGTACTTATGACGACGGTCTTCCTTCGACTTACATGGAATTCTATAAATTAATGAGCCAGATGCTGAAAAAATCCGTTCAACCCTTCGTCTTTGCTTCCGCTTACGCAAATTACGCTAACGAGTTGCTGGTTGCGCTTTTCAAAAATTACGTCGGAGTGGACGGTGTGAGCGCCGTTTATAATTTCAATTCCAACGGGCAGGAGATAGACGTGGTTACCGGATTTAACGGTGATGAGCCGATATCCGAAAAGACGGTGCTTGTAAGAGAAAACGCCAACAAGATAAAAAGCAGTCTCGGGCTTTATTATGCAACGGAATTCTGCAAAAAAGTTTTCAGCGACATAAGGTATTACGGATCGTCTTCTACGACCGTAACGCAC
>JAFZXG010000028.1 GCA_017616925.1 Clostridia bacterium
AGTTGAGTTCGTCGAAGAGAAACGCCGAACCGACCGTTCCGATCTCTCTGTGGTGCAGCGCTTTTTGCGCGTTATAGGTGTGCGTTATATTCGTCGCGCCGCTCTCTATCGCCGCCTTAACGTCCGCGTAGGTAGCGTCGGTATGCCCGATACTCGCGACTATTCCGTTTTCTTTTAAGTAAGAAACGAGTTCGTCCGCACCTTCGACTTCGGGAGCGAGAGTGACGAGTTTTATACTGTTTCCGCTTTCTTTATTATATTCCTTAAAAGTTTTGACCGACGGAGTCTGAACGTACTCGATGGGTTGCGCGCCGACGTGCTTTACCGAAATAAACGGTCCTTCCAGATGAATACCGAGTACCGCCGCGCCGTCGGCTCTGTTTTCTTCTTTGTAGTCCTTTACCGCGCGCATCGCCTTTTTGATATTTTCGGGACTTTGCGTCATAGTGGTGGCGAGAAACCCCGTCGTGCCTTCGCTTGCGATCGCGTTCGCGATAGTACTTAACGCTTCGGTCGTGCCGTCCATTGCGTCGCTACCCGCCGCGCCGTGGATATGTTCGTCGATAAACCCCGGAACTATCACCGCGTCTTCGGGAAGGGACAGAACTTCGGTGATCTTATTATCGTTCCCGATATACGCGATCTTGCCGTTCTCGAACCCCACGTTAGTCTTTACGATGCCTTTGCCTTCGATATACGCTTTAACGCCAACAAAACCTTTCATAAACGCACCCCGTTTTTCTCGTTTGATTCGATTTTATCACCGAAAACCCGCGTTGTCAATAAAAGGGAATACTAAAAGATATTTTCGGGCGAAACTTTAAAGGTTTTCGGGATCTGTTCGGCAAGTTCTTTTAACACTTCCATTTTAGAGAGTGCGTCTTCCCACTTTTCGTCCCGCACGAGTTTAATGGATTCCGCAAGCCAAAGATCCACTTCCTTTATCTCGTTGTGCGGTATAAAAACGTGAAGATACCGTTTCTTTTCAAGCCAACTCTTCTGCAGGGCGTAAACGTCGTCTTCGGTGGCGGTTTTTTCGTCCACTTTTTCGTACACGCAGTCTATCGCGACGGAAAATTCCGCAAACTGCTTTTTCACGAAGTTCGTTTCGTATATCGCGCCGACGGTCAGAATTACTGCGACGGCTATCATTGACACGATCGACTTTACCACGACAGACCTTCCGTAAGTTCTATTCTGCAAATCCGATATTTTCGGTTTCTCTCTTTCATATACACCCGTCCGTTTCCGTCCACGGTGAGAACTTCGGTGGCTTTGAGTTTCCCGTCCTGTTTTTTTATAAACTCCGCCACTTCGTTTTCGCTCTTTCCGATAAAACGGAGATTCCTTTTCACTATTCTGCCGTCGTCCACTATAAGAAGGGGCAGAGAACTCGCGGAAGGATTCTCTCCGCTCTCCATCGCCGAAAATTTACCGTTGGACTCGAATATCGCGTAATCCACCTGATCGAGAGAAAAATATCCGCTGGTTCTCATTGATTCCAGAAGGTCTTCCACGCCGATATTGTTTTTTTTCAGTTCGGTAATATCCACGCCGTCTTTATTGATAACGAGACTCGGTCTTCCGGAAATTATCTTTTTTACGGTAAGACTTTTCTGTTCGAATAAGGATAAAAGTTGGTGCAGAAGGAACAGGGCGAGAATAGACACCACGCCGTAGATAAGCGGGATAGACACGTCAGACATAGGCACGCAGGCAAGGTCGGCGATAATTAAGGTCACGATAAACTCGAAGGGTTGCATTTCTCCGATCTGCCGCTTTCCCATTAAACGTATCACGACGACGAGTGTGAAATAGGTGATGAGAGTTCTTATGAAAATGATCAGCATAAACTTATTTTGGGTAAGGAAAATAAATTTATGCCGTGCGTAATAATTGACAAAAAAAATTTTTTTTCGTATAATCGGATCGTAGAGTAGTTCCGACGCGTCAAGTGTTGCAAAATGGGATGTCGTTTGCAAACGAAAAGGCTTTTCCTTGCGGTGTCGGGGCGCGTCCGCTATTATAATGCGTTTTAATTAAAACGCAAAATATTATCGGTCTCTCTATTTATAAAAGGGAGATTTTTTTATGGAAAATTTACTTACGTCCGCTTTCGATTTCAGGATAATATTCGGTAATATCTCGACGAGATGGTATTATTATCTGGTTCTCGGTCTTTTTATCGCCGCTCTTTTTTGTTTTTTGTTTATAAAAAAACAACCCGAAAGAAACAGCCTTACCGAGACTCAAAGACTGACTTATATATCGGTTTTGACCACGCTTTCCGTTTTGGCGAACATACTGACTTTTTATATAGTTCCGAATAGGTACGCGGTGTCGTTTATTGCGATACCCTGTTTCGTTGCCGGTTATCTTTTGGGTGCAGGCGCGGGGTTTGCTGTGGGATTTATAGGGGATCTCGTCGGCGCGATGATAGCGCCCGCGGGAGCGTATTTGCCTTTAATAGGTATTGCAAGCGGACTTTGGGGATTTATTCCGGGCGTTATTTTTTCTTACTTTAAAGGAAAACCCGTTGTAAAAACTGTCGTAAGTTTTCTTATCTGTTTCGTGATATGTTCGGCGTTTTTAAACACTCTCGCAAACTGGCTTTACGTCGTTATAGACAGAAATTCCGCTACGACTTTCTGGGTGTACCTCGGCATAAGAGTCTGGTTTCAGGCGATCGTCTGCGTCGTGAACTGTGTTATATGTATAGGTCTAGTCGCGGTACTTCCGAGAATACTGCCGAAAGACAAATTCAATTTCTGACCTTTTGGGGTTTCAGGCGGCGGGAGCCGCCTTTTTTTATTATTCTTCCGCGTATCAGTCCGAAATCCACCACGCCCAGCCCGAAGCATACCGCGGTCATAAACGCGACGACCAGCGCGGAAGTGACCAAAAGAGTAAGCAGCGTTCCCAGAAGACCGAGAAAAAGCCTTTCCGTCACGAACCCGAAAATCACGGCGGGGATCACGGCGATGGAAGTTTTAAGGACGTACCTTTTATATTCTGGTTTATATTTGCAACTCTTTTCTAATAGTTTAAGATTCAATACGGTAGTCAGTCCGTAAACGAAAGTAAAGCCGACGAGTAGGGCGTAAATACCGAGAAAAGCGGGCAAAACCCACACGCAAGCAAGCATAAGGCAGGCTGAGATCACGAAATACACCATAGTTTTGTGTTCCAGACCTATCGAGTTAAGCACGCTCGTAGTTACCGAAGAAAGACTCATAAAGACCATTAAAAATGCCGACGCGGACAAGTATTCGCCGCATAGCGTGCTGCCGAATATCAGTACGCCGAGTTCTTCGCCGCATACCGTAAAGACGGGTACGAACAGGCAGGTTAAAAGCGTTGAGAACTTTAACGCTTTTTCGACGTCTTTTTTCAGCAACATATAGTTTTTCCCGTAAAAGTTCTCGGAAATTTCGGGTACTAAAACGAGGGTGAAAGATCCGATCAGAGTCGTCGGAATAAAGAGTATGGGTATGGCTTCGCCCGCCGCCGCGCCGAAAAAGGACATCGCTTGACCGCTCGTGTATCCCGCGGCTAAAAGCCGCATAGGCAGGATGACGGAGACAAGCGAGACCGCAAGGGAATTTACAGTACGCATCGCCGTAACGGGTGCGGCGGAAAAGACGAGAGGTTTGAGTTCGGGGAAGGGGTTTACGATTTTTCCCTTTTTTATGAAAAAGCAGGCGAGTGCGACCGAGAACGAAAAGACATACGAGATAAGCACGGCGACGCCCGCCCTGTAGGCGCCTTCGAAAACGTTCGTCGCGGAAGAAACGAGTATAACGCCCGCGACGATCATACAGATCTCTTCCAGAAGTTCTATTATACTGTACGGTAAAAACGCCTTGTTGCCCCAGAATACGCCGCGCAGTACCGCGTATACCGAGGTAAATATAAGTCCCGGGAGAACCACGGTGAAGATATCGACGCATCTGCCGTCGGAAAATAAAAATCCGAGATCGTTTTTTAACGCCAGAAAGATCCCGCAAAGAAAAGCGGAAATAAAGAAAGTTACAGTAAGTCCCGAAGAGATCACTCCGTTTACTCTTTTTTCGTCGTTTTCGGCGCGGTACTTTGTCATAAGGCGGGAAACGGTAACCGGCGTTCCCGAACACGAAACGGTAAGAAGCAGCGCGAACACGGAGAGTGCGACCTGATAAAGCCCCACTCCTTCCTGTCCTATTGAACGGGAAAGATATATGCGGTATAAAAAACCGAGGCATTTCTCTATTACCGAAAACGCGGTGACCACGGCTACAGTCTTAAAAAACTTTCTCAAACCGACCTTCTTTTTTGGTGATTACAGAGTATTCTATTCCGAAAAAGCGGTAAATATAATAGCAATATGAAAAAGTTTTTATATAGAGTCAAAGCGGGCGATACCGTTTTGTCGCTGTCCGAAAAATACCGCGTTCCCACTTTCGATCTTATCCGTGAAAACGGACTTTCCGCGGAAGTGAAGACGGGAGACTTACTTATTCTTTCTCCGTCCGAAAACGTTTATAAAGTCCGACCTTTCGAGAGTAAGATGGAAGTTGCGGAAAAACTCGGCGTCGGCGTGGAAAAAGTGCTTTCATTAAACGGTTTTCCGTATTTTTTCTACGGTTTGGTGGTAAGATCGTAGAAACGCAAGTAAGAGATCGCGGAAATATTAGAAAAAATTATAGCGCGCGGTATTATTCTGCGCTTTTTCGTTTGACAAAGAAATCTTTCAGTAGTACACTAATAATAATGTTTACATTTAACTAAAGGAGGATTTCAAATGTCTCGCTTAAGTGAAGCGGCGGTAGAGAAGATCAACGCGATCTGCGACAGATACGCTGAAGAGAAAACCCCGCTTATGATGATTCTTTCGGATATCCAGAAAGAATACGGCTACATACCTTTGGAAGTTCAGGAACTGGTTTCCGAACGCACGGGGATACCGGTCGCCGAAATTTACGGTGTCGTAACGTTCTATTCGTTCTTCTCGTTAAAACCGAAGGGAAAGTACGTTATCGGTTGCTGTCTCGGTACCGCTTGCTACGTAAAAGGTGCGAAACAGATCATCGAAAAAGTGTCCGAAGTTCTCGGCATCAAACCCGGTGAAACTACCGCGGACGGTATGTTTACTTTGGACGCGCTGCGTTGTATCGGCGCTTGCGGTATCGCTCCCGCCGTCAATATCAACGGCAAAGTCTATCCCAAGATGACCGTGGACGCCGTGCCCGCGCTCATCGAAAAGTACAAAGGGGGTAAAGCGTAATGATTAAGAATTACGAAGAGTTCAACGTTAAATCCGAAAAGTGCGCCGAGTGCTTAAAGACTAAATTCTCGGGCGCGGACGGTAAAAGACACATATTGATCTGCGGCGGTACGGGCTGTCTTTCGACGGGTGCCGCGGCGATCAAGGAAGAATTCGAAAAGAAAATAGTCGAAAAAGGTTTACAGGACAAGGTCGATATCAATCAGGTCGGTTGTTTCGGTATGTGTTCGCAAGGACCTTTCATCAAGATATTCCCCGAAGAGACTCTTTACCGTATGCTTAAAGTCGAGGACGTCGAAGAGATCTTAAGCGAAGACATAGGGAACGGCAAGATAGTCGAAAGACTTTTGTACGTCGATCCCGTTTCCAAACAGAAGATAGTAAAACAGGACGATATCCCGTTCTATAAAAAACAGGTGCATATCGCTCTGCACGCCGTAGGCAGCATCGATCCCGAAGATATAAACGAAGCCCTTGCGGCAGGAGCGTTTAAGGGACTTGTCCGCGCGCTTTCGATGGACAGGAAAGAAGTTATCGACGAGATACTGAATTCGGGACTTCGCGGGCG
>JAFZXG010000029.1 GCA_017616925.1 Clostridia bacterium
CGGTCAAGAAAGGCGAAGTCGTTAAAGCGGTTATCGTGAGATCGACTAACGGCGTCAGAAGAAAAGACGGAACTTACGTCAGATTCGACGAGAACGCCGCGGTCATTATCGACAGTCAGAAACAGCCGCGCGGAACGCGTATCTTCGGACCGATCGCCAGAGAATTGAGAGATAAGGATTATATGCGTATAATCTCTCTCGCGCCCGAAGTGTTATAAGGAGAACTGCGATGAAAGTTAAAAAGAACGATACGGTACTCGTTATCAGCGGAAAAGACGCGGGCAAGACCGCCAAGGTTTTGGTCGCGATCCCCAAGACGAACAGAGTCGTGGTGGACGGTGTAAACGTACAGAAAAAGCACAAAAAAGCAAGATCGGCGCAGGACGTAAGCCAAATAGTGAATCAGTCAGGCGCGATAGACGCTTCTAACGTAATGGTGGTATGTTCGGCTTGCGGCAAGGCCACCAGAGTGGGCTACAAGATCGAAGGCGACAAGAAAGTCCGCGTATGCAAGAAATGCGGCGCGATCCTCGACGCAGGTAAAGAGGCAAAAGAAGTAAAGAAAGAAACCAAGAAAAAAGCCAAGAAAGAAACTGCCGACAAGGCAGAGGCTAAATAACGGAGGGATAGAAGATGGCAGAAAAGAAAACTCAGGTTGCAAAGGAGACCGCAACCGAGAAAGAACCGAACAGGGTAAAAGTTCTTTACAAAGAGACCGTCGTTCCCGCGCTTATCAAGAAATTCGGGTATAAGAACGTGAACCAAGTCCCCAAACTCGTAAAGATAACCATCAACTCCGGACTCGGCGACGTGAAGGACAACGGCAAGAGTATACAACTCGCGCAGGAAGAACTTCGTCAGATATCGGGACAGAAACCGGTGCTTACCGTCGCCAAAAAGTCGGTCGCAAACTTTAAGATAAGAGAAGGTCAGAACGTCGGTATGAAAGTTACCCTTCGCGGAACGAGGATGTACGAATTCTTCGATAAATTCGTATCCATCGCGCTTCCGAGAGTGAGAGACTTCCGCGGCGTATCCACCAAATCTTTCGACGGCAGAGGGAATTACGCTATGGGCGTAAAAGAACAACTTATCTTCCCCGAGATCACCTACGATCAGGTAGAAAAGATCAGAGGATTCGATATATGTTTCACCACTACCGCCAACACCGACGAAGAAGCGAGAGAACTTCTTCGCGCACTCGGGATGCCGTTTGCGAACAAGTAAGGAAAGGAGTTAAAAAATGGCTAAAAAAGCAATGATAAACAAGCAGCAAAGACCTGCTAAATTTTCTACCCGCGCCTATACGAGATGCAGCATCTGCGGTCGTCCGCACGCCGTACTCAAAAAATACGGTATCTGCCGTATCTGCTTCAGAAACCTTGCCTATAAAGGCGAGATCCCCGGAGTAAAGAAGGCGAGTTGGTAAAGGAGGAGAAAACTATGACAGACGTAATTGCGGATATGCTTACGAGAATCAGGAACGCCCTCAGCGCAAAGCACGAGACGGTCGAGATCCCCGCGTCCAACACCAAAAAGGCTATCGCGGAGATCCTTCTTAACGAAGGTTACGTTGAAAACGTCGAGTATATCGACGGCGTTCAGGGAACTATAAAGATAACTTTAAAGTATAACGGCGACAAGAAAGTAATAACCGGTCTTAAAAGGGTTTCCAAACCCGGACTTCGTATCTATGTCGGAGCGGACGAAGTTCCTTCCGTTCTGGACGGACTCGGAATTTCTATACTTTCCACTTCGAAAGGTATCATGACGGGTAAAGACGCCAAAAAAGTTCATCAGGGCGGGGAAGTCCTCGCGTACGTTTGGTAAGGAGGTAATGATATGTCGAGAATAGGTAATGCGCATATAGTTATCCCCGCGGGCGTAACGGTAGGGATCGATAACGGAGTTATTTCCGTCAAAGGACCGAAAGGAACGCTTTCGCTTAAGTACGATACCATAATCACTCCGAAAATAGACGGAAACGTTCTCGTATTCACGAGAGATAACGATCTTGGACCTACCAAGGCGAAACACGGTCTTTACAGGGCTTTGACTTTCAACATGATAAAGGGCGTGACCGAAGGATTCAGTAAGAAACTCGTCGTGAACGGCGTAGGCTGGAAGGTGGCGAAGCAGGGCAAGAAGATCGTTATGAACGTAGGATTTTCACATCCCGTAGAAGTCGAAGAGATCGAGGGTATCACCCTTGACTGTCCCGCGCAGACCGAGATCGTGGTATCCGGTATCGACAAGGAAAAAGTCGGTCAGTTCGCCGCGATGGTAAGGGGAATAAGAGAACCCGAACCCTATCACGGATACGGTATCAGATATGCCGACGAAGTGATCGAAAGGAAAGTCGGTAAAGCGGCAGGATCGAAAGGTTAATAATTTAAAGGGCTTTTAGTGGACGCGTTTTTGATCGGGTGCGTCTGCCGAGTGCGTTATATACGCGAAAAGTTATTAAATAGGAGAAATTATGATCGGTAAAATCAACAAAAATCAAGACAGAAAAAGAAGACATAAAAGAGTAAGAAACAAAGTCAAGGGCGACGCTAACACCCCGAGACTTTCGGTTTACAGAACCCTTACTCACATCTACTCGCAGTTAATTGACGACGTTAAGGGACACACCCTTGTCACCGCGTCCACTCTGGATAAGGAATTAAAGGGAACTCTCGACGGCAAAGATAAGAAGGCGCAGGCGTTTGCCGTAGGTGAACTTCTTGCGAAGAAAGCAAAGTCCAAAAAGATAACCGCGGTCGTTTTCGACAGAGGCGGATATCTCTACACAGGTAGAGTCGCGGCACTTGCCGACGGCGCGAGAAAGGGTGGACTTGAATTCTAATAAAGGAGAAAGGATCATGGCAAGAGAAAACAGTAAAGGCGCTAAAAGAGTAGAAGAGAACGACGGTCTTATCAAAAAACTTATATCCGTGAACCGTGTTACCAAGGTCGTTAAAGGCGGTAAGAATATGAAATTCGCGGCGTTCGTTGTAGTAGGCGACGGCGCGGGCAAGATCGGTTGCGCGCTCGGCAAATCCACCGAAGTTCCCGCGGCTATCGATAAAGCGACCGCGAAAGCGAAGAAGAATATGTTTTCGGTATCACTTTTGGGAACGAGTATTCCCCACGAAGTTCTGGGTGAATTCGGCAGCGGAACCGTTCTGATGCTTCCCGCCGCAGAAGGTACCGGCGTTATAGCGGGCGGTCCCGTCCGTGCGGTAATGGAAGCGGTAGGTATTTCCGATATCAGAACCAAATCCCACGGAACAAATAACCCGATAAACTGCGTGAAAGCGGCGTTAGAAGGGTTGAAAGCGTTAAGAACGGCGGAAGAAGTCGCGGCTATCCGCGGCAAATCCGTGGAAGAGATCAACGGTTAAGGAGGAACTAAAATGGCAAAGAAAGAAAACGGCAAAATTAAAGTTACTCTTATCAAAAGCACGATAGCGATTCTTCCCGAACACAAGAAAGTCGTGGCGGCGTTGGGACTTAGAAAGATCAATTCTTTCAAGATCCATAACGACACCCCCGCGATCAACGGTATGATCGACAAGGTTAAATACCTCGTCAAAGTCGAAAAGATTTGAGGAGAACAAAAATGAGATTAGGTAATTTAAGTCCCGCAGAGGGCGCGGTAACTTCCACCAAGAGATTAGGAAGAGGTATCGGCTCCGGACTCGGCAAAACAAGCGGCAAAGGACATAAAGGACAATGGGCAAGGAGCGGCGGCGGCGTCCGTCCCGGATTCGAAGGCGGTCAGATGCCTTTGATCAGACGTATCCCCAAACGCGGTTTCAATAATCATTTCAGAAAGACTTATTGCATCGTCAACGTTTCGGTTCTCGAAACTCTCGACGCGAATACCGTGGTGGATATCGAACTTCTTAACGAAAAAGGTCTCGTAAAGATCGTAAAGGGCAGCGTCGGACTTAAGATCTTAGGCAACGGCGAACTTACCAAACCCCTTACGGTAAAAGCACAGGCGTTTTCGGCTAAAGCCAAAGAGGCGATAGAGAAAGCAGGCGGAAAGGCTGAACAAATCTAAAACCCCATCTGGAGGTCAAAATGTGGCAAACGTTAGTCAACGCGTTTAAGATAAAGGAAGTAAGGCGCAAGATCCTTATTACGATCGGACTTCTGTTCATATACAGACTCGGTTGTTATATTCCCGTTCCGGGCGCGCATTTTAACGACGGACTCTCGTCTTATACTTACTTAAGTATAATGAGCGCGGTATCCGGCGGTGCGCTGCAGTACGGCACGTTCTTTGCAATGGGTATCGGACCGTATATCAACGCGTCAATTATTATACAACTCTTAACTGTCGGTATTCCGGCTTTAGAAAGACTTTCAAAGCAAGGCGAAGAGGGCAGGAAAAGAATAAACGTCTATACGAGAATACTTACGTTATTCCTCGCGATAGCGCAGGCGATCGGTATTCTGGTCGCTTTCGGCGGAAGTTATTTCAAAACCGCAGAAATATTCGGCGATACGGGATTTTTGAACTTTTTAAGTTACGCGTTCCTCGTTGCTATATATACCGCGGGTGCGGCGCTTACCATGTGGATAGGCGAAAGAATAACCGATTACGGTGTTTCTAACGGTATATCGCTTCTGATCTTCGCGGGTATATTAGCCACCGCGGGTGACGCGATATTCGCGCTTATCTCTCAACTTTTCGTCGCGTCGCAGGCGCAGAAAGCGGCTTGGGAACTCATAGGATTCGTAGTCGTTGCGATCCTTATTTTCGCGGCGATCGTTACGGTCGAAAGCGCGGAAAGAAAGATCCCCGTTCAGTACGCTAAACAGGTCAAGGGAAGAAAGATGTACGGCGGTCAGTCCACCCACATCCCGATCAAAGTGAATTCTTCGGGCGTTATGCCTTTAATATTCGCTTTCGCGATCCTTTCTTTCCCCGAACTCATAATGAATTTATTCGGTCTGAATACCGAAACGAGTTCGTTCTACGCGTGGTGGTCTAACAACATGGGCGCGGGCAGTTATCTGTATATGATTATACTTTGCTTGTTGATTTTATTCTTCTCGTATTTCTACAATCAGATGCAGTTCAACCCCGACGACATAAGCAAGAGTATACAGGGCAACGGCGGTTTTATTCCGGGGACTCGTCCCGGTAAACCTACCGCGGACTACTTAAAGAGAGTGTCGAACAGGATCACGCTTTTCGGCGCGATATATCTCGCGCTCGTGGCGCTCGTTCCGTCCGTACTCTTCAGGGCAATAACCCCCGACGGTTCTCTCGTCAACGTGTTCTCGGCAACGGGACTTCTGATCGTGGTATCCGTCGCCCTTGAATTCGATCAGGCACTCACTTCGCAGATCATGATGAAGAACTACAAAGGGTTCTTGAAATAAGACGCGGGATGAAGTTGGTTCTACTCGGCGCACCGGGATCCGGCAAGGGTACGCAGGCGCAGATGATAAGTAAAAAATACGGTCTGCCGCACGTATCTACGGGTGATATATTCAGACATCACATAATAAACAAAACCCCCTTGGGCGTCAGGATCAAAGAGATAATAGACGCAGGCAGGCTTTGTCCCGACGATATAACGGAAGAGATCGTGAAAGAGAGACTTTCGCGGAAAGACTGCGAAAACGGTTATCTTTTGGACGGGTTTCCAAGAGATATCGCACAAGCGACGATTCTCGACGGATTTTCTTCCCCCGATAAAGTGATCGAGATCGTGGTCGATCATTCGGTTATTGAAAAGAGAATTACCGGAAGAAGAAGTTGTCCGGATTGCAACGGAACTTTTCATACCGATATAATAGGCGACGTAACGGTCTGTCCCGTCTGCGGCGGAACGCTTTTCACGAGAAAGGACGATAATTCCGCGGCGGTAAAGGAAAGGCTGTCGGTTTATAAAGAAAAGACCTTGCCTCTCGAAAAATATTACGATGACCAAGGCAAACTTTTCAAGGTAAACGGCGATCTTCCCGTTGAAGAAGTGTTTTACGGGATAGAAAAGGTTTTGATATGACGATAATTAAAACCGAAGAGCAACTCGCCGTCATGCGAGAGAGCGGTAAGATAATGAAAGCGACGTTCGAGTACGCGAAGAGCGTGCTTAAACCGGGTATCACCACCGCGGAACTCGATAAACTTCTTGAAAAGTTCATAGAATCTTACGGTGCGACCGCTCCGTGTATCGGCTACGAAGGGTATCCCGCGGCGACCTGTATCTCGCTTAACGATACGGTGATCCACGGTATCCCGTCGGATAGGATCGTTATAGAGAACGGCGATATAGTCAGTATAGATATAGTCGTCGGATACAAAGGGCTTATGACCGACGCGGCGAGAACGTTTCCCGTCGGAACGATAAGCGAAGAAAAAAAGAAACTTATAAAAGTTACCGAAGAGTGCTTTTTTAAGGCGGTCGAAAGGTTAAGGGACGGTTCGCCTTTGGGCGATATCGGATACGCGGTAAGTTCTCACGCCGAAGCGAACGGGTTTTCGGTCGTAAGAGCGTTTACGGGACACGGTGTCGGCGTATATATGCACGAAGATCCCGCTGTGAATAACTACGGCAAGAAGGGAACGGGATTTCGGCTTAGAAAAGGTATGACGATCGCGATAGAACCCATGATAAACGCGGGAACGCGCGATATAAAAATACTCTCTGACGGCTGGACGGTAAAGACCGTTGACGGAAAACCGTCGGCGCATTACGAAAACACCGTGGCGATCACGGACGACGGCGTGGAAATTCTTACCTTGTAGGTAGCAAATGAACGGAGAACTGAACGCGGGCGACTTGGTTTTATCGAAGTCGGGGCGCGATAAGGGTGCGATCCTTCTCGTTATCGAAGTGAAAAACGATCGGGCGACCGTCGTGGACGGAAAGACGAGAAAGATAGGTAAAGAAAAGAAGAAAAATCTTAAACATCTCGAGATCTTTATACCGCTGGCGGATACCGACCTTGCGGAAAGGATAAAAAAAGGGATACCGACCAAAAACGAAAGTATAAGAAAAAGGATCGGGGAACTTTCCAAAAAAATAAGGGAGGAGTAGTTTAGTGTCCAAAGACGACGTAATAGAAACCGAAGGCGTGATAGTCGAGGCGTTGCCGAACGCGAGTTTCAAGGTAAAGTTATCGAACGGTCACATTATAACGGCGTATATATCCGGTAAACTTCGTATGCACTACATAAAGATAATTCCCGGAGACAGCGTGAAACTCGAAATGAGTCCTTACGATCTCACCAAAGGCAGAATAATCTGGCGTAGCAAGAACTGACGAACATAAACGAAAAACCCATAAGGAGTATTAAAATGAAAGTAAGACCATCTGTAAAACCCATGTGCGACAAGTGCAAAGTTATTAAAAGAAACGGCAAAGTTATGGTTATCTGTTCCAAGAACAAGAGCCACAAACAGCGCCAAGGTTAAATTATCGGACTTTTAGTCCGAGATCGAAAAGAATTTGCCTTTTACGAAGTAGTCAGCATTCCATGGCGAACCGTTTCGGGCAGTAGATATACAAAAATAAAAAAATAAATCAAGGAGAAATTTAATGGCACGTATAGCCGGCGTTGATTTGCCGAATAACAAGAGAGTCGAAATCGGGCTTACCTATATCTACGGTATAGGGCTTACGACCTCTAAAAAGATCATTAAAGAAACGGGTATAAATCCCGACACGAGAGTCAAAGACCTTAGTGAAAACGACGTTGCGAAATTAAGAGAATATATCGAACACCACCTTCACGTAGAAGGCGATCTCAGAAGCGAAGTTTCTCTTTCGATAAAGAGACTTATAGAGATCGGCTGCTACCGCGGCGTTCGTCACAGAAAGAACCTTCCCGTAAGAGGACAGAGTTCCAAGAGAAACGCGAGAACGAGAAAAGGTCCTCGTCGTACCGTCGCCAAGAAAAAGACGGCCGGTAAGTAAGGAGGTAGCGTAAAATGGCAGTAGCAAAGAAAACGGTCAAAAAACGTAAAGACGCAAGAAAGGTCGATAAAGGGCAGGTTCATATACAGGCGTCCTTTAACAACACCATGGTAACCATAACCGATATGCAAGGCAACGCGGTCGCGTGGTCGAGTGCGGGTGCTTTGGGATTCAAAGGATCGAGAAAGAGCACTCCGTTTGCGGCGCAGATGGCGGCGGAAGCCGCGGGAAAGGTCGCGAGAGAACAGGGCATGAGACAGGTCGAAGTTTATGTTAAAGGTCCGGGCGCGGGCAGAGAGTCCGCCATAAGAGCGCTCGCGAACTGCGATATGGAAGTCACTCTTATTCAGGACGTATCGCCGATCCCGCACAACGGACGCAGACCGCCCAAAAAGCGTAGAGTATAAGGAGTAAAGAAAAATGGCTAAATATACAGAATCCAAATGTCGTTTATGCAGACGCGAAGGCGCGAAACTTTTCCTTAAAGGCGAAAGATGCTTTAAGGGCAGTTGCGCTTTTGAAAAAAGGCCGGTCGCTCCCGGTCAGCACGGTATGGCGAGAAAGAAGATATCCGAATACGGACTTCAACTCCGTGAAAAGCAGAAATGCAAGAGAATTTACGGCGTTTTAGAAGGTCAGTTCAGAAAGTATTACGAACAAGCCGACCGTATGAAAGGTATCACGGGCGAC
>JAFZXG010000030.1 GCA_017616925.1 Clostridia bacterium
CCCTTTACAGAGTAAAGTTTGGACGCGGCGTTGACGGGTATCACTACTATATCTCCGTCGCCGCGTTGCATCGCCTGTCCGATATCAGAGGGCGAAACAACGTGATAAGCCGTATCGGCACCCGTGCCGAAATTTTCCGCGTCGTTTATAAACTTGGCAATCGCAAGCGCAGGTGCGCCGTCGGGCGCATAGACGTTAATGACCGTAGCATCGGCGACTTCGTTACCGCCGCCCTTTTTGCAGCCGACCGCGAAAAGCGAACAGGTCGCAAGTAAAACGCACAATAAAACCGTAAAAATCTTTTTCATAATATATCTCCCGTTTATTATTTGCAAAATATAAAAAACAACTCCCTTCGTCCTATATGACAAAGGGAGATACGCGATTAACAAAGCCTTTGGCTTTGCATAGACCATATTTACCCCTTTGCCGTCAGGCGAACCTTTCAGTTTAGGTATTTTGCGATTATATATTATCACGCAGACGGAAATAAGTCAAGCGTTTTCGTCCTTCTTTTCGTACTTGCGTCTCGTAGCCTCGCCGCCGCGTATATGCCGTTCGGCAAGGTTTATGGTAAGCACTTTCTTCACCTTTTCGTAAAGGCTTTCGTCTATCTCGGAAAGCCGTTCGGTAACGTCCTTATGCACGGTCGATTTGCCGCACGAGAATACTTTTGCCGTCGCTCTTACGGTCGCGCCCGTTTCGGCTATGTACTCGCCTTCGGCGACCGCGCGTCTTTCTATATCCCGATCCATTTCACTATCCCCCCGAAATTAAAAGGAATAGTAAAATTTACGCCTTAAACCGAAAATTTATGACTTTTTTGTCTTTTTTTCTTTTCCGCGCCCGATAAGAAAAGCGACCGCGAAGATGATAAACGCGAGTAAAAACCCCGAAAAATCTATGAAAACGTCCTTTACCGCCGCCCCGCGTTCCGAGAATATCTGTATGATCTCGTCTATAACGCCTACGGCAAGACCGAAAGGAAGAGAGAGTAAAAACCGCTTTATATTGAGACCGTTAAGAGTAAGTATAAGCAGTTCTATTTCCAGCCCCAAGACGAAAAACTCCGAAAAATGCGCTAATTTCCTGAACGAAAACTCGTCGACCGTACCTTCGCCGAGTACCGTGTCCAGAACGGGTTCGACTTCTTCGTACACGCTCGAAGAAACTTCCGCCGACTTTTCCTTGGTCGCCATCGAATTGCCCCAAATAAAAGCCAGCGTTCCCACGATCAGAAACGCAAATATTATTGCGATCGCTTTTTTCGTCCTACTCACCTTTTGAACTCCTTGGACAAAGTTCTTAAAAACTTCGCCGCGCTTTCCGTAAAGTCCGTATTCTTAAATCTTACCGCCCAGTTCTGCGGCTTTACCGTTCCCGGTTCGTTGAAACGGTAGTCCGAGTCAAGCCCCAAAACGTCCTGTATATTCGTAACGAATATCTTCGCCTTGCTCGCCATACCCAGTTTAATAACGTCGGTGATCGGATCCGATTCACTCATACCGAAGATCGCAAGGCTGTTTTTAACGCCTTTATAAAAATTATTCCCGTCCCAGTCCGAAAACTTTTCTATAAGTCCCGATAAAGTGTCGTTATCGTGCGTTCCCGTATAACACACCGAATTATAAGGTATTTTTTCGGGAAGGTAAGGGTTGTCGGGTTCGCCGTTAAAGGCGAAAGACAATACTTTCATACCCGGAAAACCCGTCTTTTTCAGAAGTTCTTTTACTCCGTCGTCTATAATGCCCAGATCTTCGGCGACGATGCGACTCTTATCCACGCCGTTTTCTATCGCGGAAAACAGTTCGTCGGAAGGTACTTTCACCCACTCGCCGTCATTGGCGGTGTCCGAATCCCCGTCTATCTCGTAATACGACGAAAGTCCGCGGAAATGATCTATTCTTACGTAGTCGCACGTCGAAAGCGCGGTGTTAAGCCGTTTTATCCACCACGAAAAGCCGTCCTTTTTATGCTTTTCGTAATCGTAAACGGGATTGCCCCAGAGTTGTCCGTCTTTTGAAAAATAATCGGGCGGAACTCCCGCTTTCTTCCTCGGTTTATAGTCTTTACCGAGTTTAAATAGTTCGGGGTGCGCCCAAACGTCCGCCGAATCGCCCGCGACGTAAAGGGGTATGTCGCCTATGATTTTAACGCCGTTATCGTTCGCGTACTTTTTTACCGAAAGCCACTCTCTTTCCGCCTCGAAATATAAAAATCTGCGGAACAGGTATTCTTCGGGATTCTCTTTCTTAAAGGTTTCGAGCGCGGTTTTATCGCGCTTTAAGTATTTGTCTTCCCACTCGTAAAAGGGTTTTCCGCCGTACTTATACTTTATCGCGGAAAACAGCGCGTAATCTTCGGCTTTGTCGGTGGAAAGAAACGCCGTAAATTCGGGATCTTCTTTACCTGCACGGTCGAACGCCTTTTTAAGCAGCGGAAGCCTTACCGAATATAAGAACCCGTAATCGACGTACTTTTCTTCGTTTACGGTAAAATCAAGGTCTTCCTTGTCTATAAGCCCCCGTTCCCAAAGTATTTCGGGGCTTATGAAAAAGGGATTAAAAGAATCCGAGCATACCGAAGAATAGGGCGAATTGCCATACCCCGTTTCGACCAAAGGCAATATCTGCCATATCTTCTGCCCCGCGGATGAAAGAAAATCCACGAACTCGTAGCACTCTTTTCCGAAACTCCCTATCCCGTACTTCGACGGCAGGGAAAAAACGGGCATAAGTATTCCGCTTGATCTCTCGCTCATTTTTTCTTTTCCTTTTTCGGTAAAGTCGGGGCGGAATACTCCGCCCCAAAAATTTCTTCTTACCTTATTATTATTGCGTCCCGTTCCGCGCCGACCGAAACGTACTTTATCTTCGCGCCGACGAGTTCTTCTATCGTATTTATATATTCTTTTGCCGCGACGGGAAGGTCGGCTTCTTTTCTGCAACCGCTTATGTCGGTATTCCAGCCTTTCACCGTCTCGAATACGGGCTTGCAGCGGTCCAGAAGTTCGGGCGTCGGGAACTCGGTCATTATCTTTCCGTCGAGTTCGTAAGCCACGCAGATATCTATTTCTTCGTACCCGTCAAGCACGTCGAGTTTCGTGAGAGCGATCTCGTCCGCGCCCTGTATCCTTATGCCGTACTTACTCGCCACCGCGTCGAACGGTCCTACCCTTCTCGGTCTGCCCGTCGCCGCGCCGTA
>JAFZXG010000031.1 GCA_017616925.1 Clostridia bacterium
ACTTTTTTCGACCGATCCCGTGATACTGTCGCTCGTGTGCGTCTTAAAGACCGCGCTTGCGGGGACGGTAAGCGCGCTGATATATAAAGCGCTTAAAAAAGCAAATCCCTATCTTGCGACGGTGGTCGCGGCGGCGTCCGTTCCCGTGGTGAATACGGGTATATTTATCGTAGGTATGCTTTTAATCACCGACTCGCTTTATTCGGTCGGATTTATCGCCGAAGGCGCGAACGCGTTCGTTACGATAATAACGGTGTTCGTCGGATTTAACTTTATTTTCGAGTTCGCGGTGAACGTTATCGTCGCACCCGCGATTTACCGCGTGATAACGGTCGTCGATAAGTCGGTGCTTACGGACGGAAAGGAGAAAGAAGAAAAACCCATAAAGACGGAAAATACCGAAGAAACGGAGAATAATAAATAATGTTACTCGCGGTAGATATAGGAAATACGAATATTAAGTACGGGGTTTACGACGAAAATAAACTCGTGGCGAGTTTTCGTGTGTCGTCGAGACTTTCGCGCACCGCGGACGAATACGGTTCGGTACTCGTCAACCTTCTCTCCGACAGAAACATAGAGAAATCCTCGATAAGCGGCATAATAATCTCGTCGGTGATCCCCGCCTTAAACTATACTATCTGTCACATGTGCGAATACTTTTTCGGTATATCGCCTATAATGGTAGAGCCGGGAGTTAAGACCGGACTTAACATAAAGACGGACAGCCCCAAGGAAGTCGGCGCGGACATAATCGTAAACTCGGTGTCGGCGTTTCATAAGTACGGCGGACCTATCGTCGTTATAGACTTCGGCACGGCGACCACTTTCGACGTGGTGTCGGAAAATTGCGAACTTTTGGGCGTGATCATCGCGCCCGGCATTAAAACTTCGCTCGAAGGACTGATCCAAAACACCGCGCAACTGCCCATGATAGAGATAGACGCGCCGAAGAGCGTGATAGGAAAGAACACCAAAGCGTCTATGCAGGCGGGCGTGGTATTCGGGTTTTCGGGACTGGTCGAAAATATTTTAGACAGGATAAAAAAAGAACTCGGGCTAAACGAGATAAAAGTCGTGGCGACGGGCGGACTCGGCGAAATGGTCGCAAAAGAAGTCGGGGCGATAAAGAAAATCGACAGGACTTTAACTCTCGACGGACTCAATATTATTTACGGATTGAACAAGTAGGAGAAATCGTATGAAAAAAGCGGGCGTTGCAATTTTAGGACTCGGCGTGGTCGGCGGGGGTACTTACAAGATCCTTACCGAAAAGAAGGAATTTTTCAAAAAGACGCAAGGCGTCGATATCACCGTCGAGTGCGCGTTGGAAAAGAATATCGAAAGAGCGAAAGCCTTGGGGCTTTCGGATTCTATGATCGCCGCGAATATCGAAGAGGTGGTGTCTAATCCCGCCGTCGATATCGTCGTCGAAGTAATGGGCGGGGTAGAACCCGCGAGAACTTTCGTCTTAAAAGCGCTTATGAGCGGAAAGAGCGTCGTTACGTCGAACAAGGAACTCTTCGCGAAACACTGGCCCGAACTCGAAGCCGAGGCAAAAAAAATGAACGTCGGACTTTTCTTCGAGGCGACTTGCGTAGGCGGCGTGCCGATAATAAGAGTTTTGCAGGAATCCATGCAGGCGAACGAGATAAAGTCCATAATGGGTATCATAAACGGCACGACCAACTATATTCTTACCAAGATGGCGAACGAGGGTTCTTCGTACGAAGAAGCGCTTAAAGAAGCGCAGAAACTCGGCTACGCGGAGTTTAATCCCACCGCGGACGTCGAAGGTTTCGACGCGACTTATAAACTTTCGATCCTGTCGAGTCTTGCCTTCAACACTAAAATATATATCGACAACGTTTACAGGGAAGGTATAACGGGAGTTAAAGCCGAAGACATAGCCTACGGCAAGGAAATGGGATATACCCTTAAACTTCTGGGTATCGGCAAGAACACCGAAAAGGGTGTGGAAGTGAGAGTTCATCCCACGTTTATCAAAAACGACAACCCGCTTGCTTCGGTCAACGATTCTTTTAACGCCGTGCATATCGTCGGCGATTCGGTGGGCGATATAATGCTTTACGGCAGGGGCGCGGGTTCGCTTCCCACGGGCAGCGCGATAGTTTCGGATATAATCTTCGCCGCAAAGCACGCCGAATATTTCTATTCCTGTTTCGACAACAGCGAAAAAGGCGCGAAAGCGACCAGATTCGTTTCGGATTTCAAGTCCAAATATTATTTAAGGCTTATCGTTAAGGACGCCGCGGGCGTTCTCTCCGAGTTTACCGGAGTGTTCGCCAAAAACGGCATCAGTATCGAACAGGTGAAACAGATAGCGGGGAAGGGCGGATCCGCCGAAGTCGTTATCGTCACCCACGACAGTAAGGAAAGCGCGATAACCAAGACGCTTAAAAAACTTGCGGGTATGGATATAATCAAAGCGATAGGCGGCTGCATAAGAATAGAAGAATAGTTTAAAAAACGCGTAAACGAAAAATCGGTCTTTCGACCGATTTTTTTGCTTATTTTTATACCCGTATGTCGTTTAATCGACTTTTTTATCGTAGCAATCGCAACGGTGAGTTCCGACGTAGCCCGTGTCCGAACACTTTTCGCAGGCGTATTTCGGGGTAAGGTCCGAAAGCGTAAGCCCTATTCCCGACAGCATACCTTCGGCTTTTTCGGTGAGCGCGACCTTTTCTTTTTCCAAAGCGGCGAGCGCGTCGGTATTTCCGCCGACTTCTGCGAAAGCCATATCCTTTTCTATCTCGAAGAGTCTGCCGTAAACTTCGCCGAACCCTTCTATTTCCATAGCCCTGTCGTTATTCTTCTGGGCGCGGAGCAGCGCGACCATCCTTCTTCTCTCGTATTCGGCGTTATAGGCTTCGGCGTCGCCGTTTTTCTCGCCCCGTTCCGCGTTTTGCGCGCCGTCCAAAGTGTACACGCCTTTCTGTTTCCAGTTTGAAAGTATGCCGTGCATATAGGCGACGGGGGAAGATTTACCCGCCGAAAGTTTCGCCGCCTCCATTATCATTTCTTCGGTAAAATTCCACCCTTTCCACGTTTTAAGGTTATCTCTGTCCCAAGGGTTAGGACGGCGGCTTATCCCGCACGCTGACAGCATTTTCTTGATAAACTCGTCGGACTTGTCTTCTTCCGCGTATCGATCCGAAACGCCGATTAAAGTTATCGCGCCGACCGAACGGAGATCTTCTATCTCGTCGTCCATAGCGGAAAGGGTGTTGTTTCCCGACCTGAACAGGCGGCTTGCGATAAATAAAAGCGTTTCCCCGTCGTAGCCGTAGGAAAGCCATTTATTCACGTAGTTGTCTATTTCGGTGTCCACCACTTCGACGTAAACCGACAGCGCCCTGTTGATCTTCACCGTAAGTTCGTAAATACTCTGTTTACTCGTCATATAGTTGGCGATCTCGGTTTTAGAAAAACTCTTTTTGGAGTAGAGTTCCATCAGGAACGCGTCGAGTTTCTGTATGCTGCCTTTTTTCATTTTACTTGCGGCAAAAAGCACGTTTTCGGGTTCGAAACACAGTTCCTTTATCCACT
>JAFZXG010000032.1 GCA_017616925.1 Clostridia bacterium
GTATCGAGTACGGGTGCGGACGTAACCGTTTATTCGATCGACGGTAAGAGTTTTGAAAAAGAGGACGTTTATTATTCGGACGATCCCGTGATCGAATTAAAGGGCGACGGTCTGACGTTCGTAGGCATCAAAGGAAGATACTTCGATATCCCCGAAACGTACGCCCGCGACTGTTTCGGTAAAGAACTCAACGGTATTATAGGCAAAGTTTATTATGACTATTACGGGAATTCGATAGACGTTACCGTCGCCGACGGCAGATTTTTGACCGAAAAGAACGGCGTTTACCGTATAGTGTTTACGGTCAAAGACGCTTTCGGAAACGTCGGGGTAAAAAGCGTTTCGGTAAGTTGCGTCGATTCGTATTCGGATATCGGCGTTTCCGTACCCGCTTTATACCGCGGAGTCGGAGAAGTCGCGACGAATATCCCGATATGTCCCGAAAGCGAAGTGGAAATAACGAACGCGCTTGGCGTTACGGAGATAAAAAGAGCCGTATACCGTACGGACGGTACGGAAAGGATACCCGCGGAGATCTCCGGCGACAGTCTTTACACGTTGATCCCCGGCAGTTATTACGTGGAGTATACGGTAACGGACGGAACGCAAAGAGTGAAGACCGACGGATACTATATAAACGTAACGGCAAGTTCCGATTACGTCGTGATAAGTCCCGTTCCGACTTTCGTCGGTTTCGTGCGCGGCAATTCTTACGAAATACCCGAAATACGCGTTGTGGATTATTCGGGCGGCGGGGCAAATGAAACGATTGCCGACGTATACGTAAACGGCGACCTGTATACCGACGGAATTTTAACGCTTGACACGGGAGAACCCGAAGAGAAAGACGCCGACGAAACGGTGGAATACGTAACGATAGAATATAGGTGCGGCGCGTATACGGTCATGAGTTACGAAGTACCCGTAAAAACGGTGTATAAGACGGACGTCAGACAACTTCCGAGCGGCAGAGAGATCACGTATACGAAATTCATGCAGGACAGATTCTTTATTTCCGAAAACGGCGGTGCGCACCGCGTAATATCTTCGGGGATGGTGCTTTCTTCGTTGACAGACGAAGGAAAGATATCTTTCGTCCAGCCGCTTTCCTGCGGAAAATTGAGTTTCGATTTCGACGTGAGTTATATCAAGACCTTTGAAAAGGACGACGACGGACGACTTATTCGGCAAGATACCAACGTAAACGCGTTTAAGATCACGCTTACGGACGTTAAAGACAGAGATAAAGTTCTCGTAATTTATCTTACGACGAATCAGAATACGGGTTACGCAGTAGCCTGCGCAGGCGGCGCGATATCGCAGGATATTTCCGCGTCTTTCGTAGGGATATCTTCCGAACAGTTTTCGATTATCTACGATAACGCGAGCGGAAAAATAACGGACGCCGTTACGGGAACGCAGATCCTTTCGCCTAAAACCTACGAGAACGGAAAGCGGTTTACGGGTTTCAGCGACGTCGTGTACGTAAGTTTTTCATTTGAGTGTAAAACCGAAGGAGAAAGTGCGGAAATGACGTTGTATTCGATAAATTCGCAGAGTTTTTCAAGTCTCGTCAATAAAGATATGGGCGAACCGAACGTTACCGTAGACGGTAAACTTAACGGCGTGTTCAGGTTGGGCGAAAAAATAACGATACCGTCCGCGAAAGCGGCGGACGTGTTCGGCAGCGTGATAGGCAACGGCACTTTTACGGTAAGCGTGGTTTTGGAAAAGGACGGTGGATCGGTTTTCGTGAAAGACGCGGACGGACATCTTTTGAAAGACGTTTCGCCATACCGTTCTTACGAGATCGTGTTAAGCGAAGTGGGCAATTATAAAGTAACGTATTTCGCGCAGGACAGCAACGGCGTACCGAAGGAATCCGTATTTGCCGTTACCGTCGTCCACGATAATAAACCCGTTATAAAACTCAACGGAACGCTGCCCGATCGTGTGGATAGGGGAAAACCCGTTACGATCCCTACGGCAAACGTAGAGTTTTACGGCAAGGAAAGTTCGGGTACGGTCTACGTTTACGCTATTTCGCCCGATTATCAGATAGAGATCGTTAAGGGGAACGCGTACGTTTTCGATAAGGTCGGAACGTATACTATAAGGTATTTCGCGCTCGACGCTTACGGTAATTACGAAATGACGGATCACGTCGTCAGCGCGGTCGGGTAAGGAGCGGCTTATGAATAGAAAGACGATCATAACTTTATTTTTGGCGACGGTCTGTACTGTCGGTTCCTGTTACTACTTCGGCTGTTCGGGGAAAAACCCAAGGGAAGACGGCGTTTCGCAGTATTCTGAAACGCCCGTGAAAGGCGTTCACGAAAGAAACGTCGCCGAATCGGACGGATTTTTCGTGTCGGGCGGAGAAACGGAATACGAAATAGTCGTGCCGACGGACGCAAAGGATTACGACGTTCTTGCAGCCGACGTGATAAACGAGTTTATGTATAAGGCGGCGGGGGTTACCTTTCCCGTGTTAACGGATTCGGAATGCAAAACGGCTGACGAAGGCAAATATATATCGGTCGGTACGACCGCGCTCATCAAGAAAACCGGCATATCCGTAAACGTTGATAAATTCGGTCAGTCGGGATACAGGATCAGGACGGTGGGCGACGACGTGTATATTTCGGGTTCGCGCGTATATATAGGCGAAGGCACTTATTACGGCGCGCTGGATTTTCTTGCCGAAACGGTAAACTGGAGATGTTATTCCATAGACGAAATAAAATACGACGTTAAGAGCGAAGTGAAATTCAAGGAGTTCGATATAACCGAAATTCCCGAATTCGACAACAGAAGGTACGGCGTTTATCCTTTGGATACTAATCACACGTGGGTAAGGTATATGCGCTTAAACGTTAGGAACGAAACGCAGATCGCCGTAAACGCGCACAGTCATTTTGAGATTCTGCCGCCTTCCGTTTACTACGACGAACATCCCGAATGGTATTACTGGTATATGGACAGGGATAACGACGAGGCGATAGATCTAAACGAAGGTCAACTTTGCTTATCCAACGAAGAGATGACGGCGGAATTCGTAAAACGCGTGGTAAAACTATTCAGGGACAATCCCGGTACGAACTTTATCCATATAGGACAGCAGGATATACAGGTCCAGTGTCCGTGCGAGAACTGTGAGAGATTCAAAAAATATACGGATGCTAACGGCGAAGAAAAGACGCTCAATTATGCGGGTATACTCGTAAAATTCACCAACAGGATCGCGCGTATGGTTACCGCCGAGATAAAAAAGACCGAACCCGAACGCAACGTGTTTTTCGAGATGTTTGCGTATCACAATTCGGAAGTTCCGCCTACGGTCAAGAACGCCGTAACGGGCGAGCAGGAGCCTATGTGCGACGAAGTGATATGCGACGATAACGTTTACGTTCAGTTTACGCCGAACGCGAATTTCAAGGGCGCGGCGGTCGCGCTTTCGCACGAGAAGAACAAAGAAGTTTACGAAATGCTCCAAGGCTGGCGGAAATGCTGTTCGCGGTTAAGTACCTGGCAGTACGCCACTAATTTCAACTGGTCGCTGATAAACTTTCCGAACTGGGATTCCTTCGGGGAAGACCTTAAGATATTTTCGGAAGCGGGGGCAACGCGGGTATACGATCAGAATCTGACCTGGCGTACATCGCCGCAGATGCTTAAGATGCGGATATACGCGGAATCGAGACTTATGTGGGATATTTCCTTAAACTACGCGGATCTTGCGGCGGAATTCATAGAAAACTATTACGGAGACGCCGCGCCTTACGTTAAGGAGATGTTCGACGTGATGAATTCCTACTGGTTTATGCTGAAGTACGATAAAGATTTTATAGGCGGCATATATTTCACTCTCGACAAGAAAGATATGTGGAGTTTCGAGTACGTTGAAGCGGTGCGCAAGATATTCGCGAACGCGTTTGCCGCTATCGAACCGCTTAAAGACGAAGATACGGCGGAATACGAAAAGTATTACTGGCGCGTATGCGACGCGTATCTTGAAAATCTGTATATGCAGTTGGAATACTACGGTGTGGAATACGGCTCGGATTACTGCGCGGGGGCGATCGAACTGTTCGGAAAAATAATAAATAAGTTCGGTTACGAGTTTATGAGCGAAGGCACGGGAAATCCTTTAAGCGGATATATAAAGAAATGGAGAGCGGCTTATGTATAAGAAAATGCGTTTCGTAACGGTCGTTTTACTGACCGTCGTCTGTCTTATCGCCGCCGTAACGTTTTCCGGCTGTTCCGCCGACGGCGGTAAACGGGAGACCGACGGTAAAGCGTACGCTTTGAGCGCGCTTAAAAAGACCATATCCGTCGACGAAGAATATCAACTCGAAGTTATCGGCGCGGACGGCGCGGAAGTTATATGGAGCGCGGACGATAAAACCGTGGTAAGCGTAAGCGAAAACGGTCTTGTGAAAGGACTTAAAGAAGGGACGACGAAAGTTTACGCTAAAATAGGCGAGCGGACGCTTTCCTGTGAAATAACTGTGCGGATAAAACTTACGGAATACGCGGAGATAGTTCTAACTAACGAAACGGACGACGAGATAAAACTTACCGTGGGCGACGAATACGTTTTCGCGCCGATACTTACGGGCGAACGCACAGACGCCGTTGTAGTGCTTACGAGCGCGTCGGACAGCGTCAGAGTCGACGGGTATACCGTTACTGCGGTATCCGCGGTATTTAGAGCGGAACTCACTTTCAGTTGCGATCTGGCGGGCGTTATGCCGCTTACGGTTTACGTAACCGTTATATAGGAGGGGTGCGGTGATGAAAAGATCCGTATGTAAATTGCTTGCTATCGCGTTCGCACTTGTTTGCGCGTTTACGCTTTTTGCCTGCGACGGCGGCAATAAAACGGACGAGGAAAAAAACGAGACGTACAAGGTCGCGCTTAACTGTTACGACGTATCGTTGAAAACGGGCGAGACGTTCACTCTCGTACCTAAAAAATTCGACGGCGACGGCAAAGAAAAGCCTATATCGGAAATCGTATATTCCGTTGAGGCAACCGGTGTTGCGAGTATAGACGGCAACGGCGTTATCACCGCCGAACAAGAAGGCGGGACGTATATCAATGTAAACGCGGACGGGATCGAAGTAGCCTGTTTCGTGTCTGTAAAAAATTCCGTTTTAGCGGACGGACTCGTTATATTGTTTTCGGGTAAAGTATATAAGGGATTGTCTTTACAGGCGTACGCTTTTATGTACTCGAACGGCGTCCGTATCGGCGTTCCGGAATCGGTGATCTATAGCGGCGGCGACGAAAGCAAAGCGACGGTAACGGAAAGCGGGCTCGTATGCGGCAAAGAAGTATGCGACGATCTCGAAATATACGCAAGCGCCGTTTACGACGGAAAGACGTATACTGCAAGTAAACATATATCGGTGGTATCGCCCTACTATTACGTTTTAAGCGATCCCGCGATCAGACTTGCCACAGTGAAAACTCTTTCGGGCGATCCGAACGAAGCGTTTACCGAAAAAAGCGGCGTAACGCTTTCCCGTATCAACGTTCTGGACGATTCCGACCGTTCCGTGATCGAAAACGTTTCGGTATCGGTCGCCGACGGAGAAATCGCGGAGATAAGCGCGGACGGACAAGGCGTGATCTCGGTAAGATCGAAAGAGACGGCGGGTGAGACCGTCGCCCGCGTAAACGCAGAAGGAGCGGAAACGACGGTCGTGGTAAAGATAGAGATCATGACCGCGATAGCCGCGGTGGAAGATATGGACGTTTTGGGATACGCGTCTTTACTCGATCCCGAACTGCTTGCGGGCAAGTACGTTCTCGTCGGTGATATAGATTACCGCGGCGACGTGATATTTCCCATTGCGTCGTATAGATTAAGTTCAACGGCGTCGGCGACGAGAGAGACGGGCGAACAATGGAAATACAGACTGAATAAGACGGAAAGCGGCTACGCACCCGTTGCGCGCGCTGACTTCGGAAAAAAAGGACAGGGACTTACCGACGAACAGTTCGCCGCGTTTAAGGTAAAGGGAATAAATCCCGCGAATACTTCTTTTAAGGGGGTGTTCGACGGCAACGGGTTCGGCATAAAGAACGCGGCGATATTCTTCGGTTCTGTCCTGCTCGTGGAAGGAAACCTTGCCGTGCCTGAATACGCGGGGATTTTCGGTAGGCTTACGGGTACTCTTAAAAACGTTTCGTTTGAGAATATCAGTATACAGGACCCCGCGGATATGATAGCGAACGGCTATAATTTCTGCGCCGCGGGTAAGGAATTGAGAAAGACGGGCGGCGTTTATCAGTACCGCGGCACTTCGATCGTAGGCAGCGCGTCGGGTTGCGAGATAAGCAACGTTTACGCAAATATAAATTACAATCATAAGTATATCGGTAATTACAGTAAAGCCGTTCTTGCAGTGGAGATGGTAAACTCCTGTAAAGTTAATAACTGCGTGATAGAATCGGGCGGGTATACGGATTTCGGTTACGCGGTGGATTCTTCGCTTTCTTCGACGGACGGCGCGCTTATTAAAAATTGTCTTGCGATCGGCGTAAACCGTTTTTCTAAGAACGTTACCGATTCGTCGCTGATCGGAGTTGACGGCAATTATTTTCTCGGTAGCGGTAAAACGTGGCGTGATCTTGCCGTTATAACCGACGCGGACGGTTTGACCGCAGCCGACTCGGTTTCGGCGACTTTCGGAGCGTGCTGGGATCTGTCCGAATTCAATTCGGCGGACGGCGGCAGACCGTTTCTTATAAAGGGCTGTTCGCTTTCGTGATCAAGGCAATAACCTGTGAAAACGGGGTAATATAGATAGGGGAAACCCAAAATATTTTAAGGAGGAGATTTTTATGAAAATCTTAAGTCGCAAATTAGGCGCAATCGCGTTGCTTGCCGTTACGGCAATCGTCGCGTTTGCAATCGGCGTCGCTACGATCGGCGCCAAACCCACGGTCGTTCAGGCGGACGTCGAGTTACCGAGCAATATCGTGTTCAAGAATATCGAAGACTGCGTTTACGATATCACAGCATCAACGATAAACGGCGGAATACAGTACGCACACGCGCTTGAAGGTAAAGACTGTAGTTATTTAAGCGGTAGTCAGGATATCGTTTTAAGTAACGAGAAGGGACAGGACAAAATAAACAGCGTAAACAAGGTTACTTCCGATACGTTTTACGTCGGTGTTTACGACAGAAAGTATCGGGACGGAGACACTTATACTTTCAAAGACGTGGACTATACTTGTAATTTCAATAAATACGACGGCAACATAAGTATCTTTACCACTACTGCAAGTCAAAGAAAATTCCATCATAATTGTTTGGCTTTTTATTTGAACGGCGCCGAAAACAGTATGGTAACTTTCCGTATGCTGTATCAGGCGGGTTACGAGTATAATTTTAAGGATAACGTTATAAGCGCGACCAACCTTAACCAGTATTACGCTGCGTCGATAGAAAGTAACGGCGAAGTAAATTTCTGGTGTTCCGGTAAAGACAACGACTATACTACCTATTCTGCGGCGACTTTGCTTTCGGCTTTACAGGAGAGAGAACCGAGTGCGACCGCGCTTTACGAAACGGACGACGAATTACTCGTTACTTTCGGCACTTTCCATACGGACGTAGATACCGACGACGCGCATACCAACTATTATTTTAAGGTGGTAAACGAGACGAAGGGTTACACCGCTTACGAACTTTTAGTCGAAAAAGATTATTATTACTACACAAACGGTCATTTCGCCATAGAGTTTTACGGTATCAACGCCAGAACTCTTAAATTCGCCGTTTCCGGCGTAAACAAACCGCTTTTCGCGAATTATAACTATACCGCGGAAGATGATCTTAACTCGAATTACGTCGGCGAATCGGCGACCACCGTTCCGCTTAAGACGAATTATTCGCACGTAGACGGCAACGAACAGGTGCTTGCGCTCGGTACGAACAATATAAGCGTAAACTACAATCAGGGCGAATATTACGGTAACACCGATCCCGTGCCTGCGCGCGCCACTATAAATATAGTAGCGAACGACGTGGTTATCAAAGATACTGCGGGAGTGAATATAAACGTTTACGCGGATCAGGTCAAAACGTTTGAATTGCCCGTATTAGACAGGGATAAATCGTTTATTGCTTATATGGCGAGCGACGGCAAACTGTATAAACAGGGCGAATCCATAACGCTTGACGGCGATAAAACGATAACGCTTATCGAGTCCGACGCGGAGTTTCTCGGCAAAGTCGATCTGAGACTTTCCGACGACGAATTCGGCGGAGTACGTTTCTGCGTGAAAATATTGACCGAAGATTACGTCGCTTTACAGAGTGCGGATATAGGTATCGCGTTTAAGATTGCTGGCGCGGAAGTGGAGTTGGTACCTTATTCGCAAAGCGGCGATTACAGCCTTGCGTATATAGCGAAAACCGATATCGCGGCTGCGGACTTTAATACGAATATCGCGGCTGAGATCACGGTCGATTACGAAAGCGGAGCCGCGGCTGTATTGACCGCGAACGCTAATCTTTATCAACTTGCAAGCAGCCTTGCCGCGCAAAACGAAACTGCGATCTCGAACGGTCAGGCGCTTTACAACGGAACGGCGGCTTTAAGACTTCAGAAGTATCTTAACGCCGTAAACGGTTAACGGAGGGTAAAAACTTATGAAAACTTTAACTAAAATTTTGATTCTGGTTCTCGCTTTCGCGCTTTCGCTGTGCGGGTTCGCGGGATGCGGTTCGGACAAAAAGAACGAGACCGTGGAAACTTATACTATAACTTTCGTGCAGGAAGGACAGGATAACGTGGTAAAAACGGTAAATAAAGGCGCTACTCTTACCGATATCCCGACTCCCGTTGCGGTAACGGGCTACGAGATCGTTTGGGACGTAACCGATTTTAGCGATATTCAGAGCGATATGACCGTTACCGCGGTCGCAACGCCTATCTATACGATCACTTTCGTGCAGGAAGGACAAGAAAACGTGATAAGAACCGCGAAGAAAGGTACGGCGCTCACCGATATCCCGACTCCCGTTGCGGTAACGGGCTACGAGATCGTCTGGGACGTAACCGATTTTAGCGATATTCAGAGCGACATGACCGTTACCGCGGTAAAGACGGCGCTTACCTGTACCGTTACTTTCGTGCAGGAAGGACAGGATAACGTGGTAAGAACGGTAAATAAAGGCGCCACGCTTACCGATATCCCGACTCCCGTTGCGGTTTCGGGCTACGAGATCGTCTGGGACGTAACCGACTTTACGAATATTCAGAGCGATATGACCGTTACTGCGGTCGCAACGCCTGTCTATACGATCACCTTCGTGCAGGAAGGGCAGGAAAACGTGATACGGACCGCGAAGAAAGGCACGGCCCTTACCGATATCCCGACTCCCGTTGCGGTAACGGGCTACGA
>JAFZXG010000033.1 GCA_017616925.1 Clostridia bacterium
GAGTCGCCGTTCTTAAAAAAAATATCGGCGGTCGTAATATTTATTTTTCTTATTCCTTACGCGGCGTCGGTCTATAACGGGCTTGGGAATTTGTTCGAAATCATGTTCGGTATAGACGGCACTCTGATCACGATCCTTCTTGCGCTTCTGACCGCGATATATCTCGTTTTCGGCGGATATTTCGCGACTTCGCTTTCGGATTTCGTTCAGGGAATAATTATGCTTGCGGGCGTAATCGTTATGGTCGTTTACTTTATGATAAACGATAAAGTCGGCGGGTTTGACGTATTCAACAGGTTAGACTCTATAGATAAAGGGCTGTTCGTTCCTTACGGCGATAACGGATTTCTCGGATCGCCGCTCGTCGCGATAATATCCTTGGTACTCCTGACGTCGATGGGCGTTTACGGACTTCCGCAGACTGTTCACAAATACTATACAGTAAGAGATAGAAAAGCCATAAAACAGGGTATGATCGTCAGCACGATCTTTGCCTTTATCGTCGGCGTTTCCGCGTACTTCGTAGGTTCGCTCGGCAGACTTTTCTTTGACGAAATGCCCGGCGGAGTTGCAGACAATATAGTTCCGAACATGCTGAATCAGGTCGTTCCTTCGGGATTTAAAGGGCTTATAGCCGTACTCGTTCTTTCGGCGAGTATGTCTACTTTAGCATCGGTTTCGCTTTCGGCGTCGTCGGTACTCGCCATAGACCTTTATAAAGGTGAAGAAAAAGCCGTTAAAAGCGATAAACAAGTTACTTTTATGATGAGGATCGTATGTTTCCTTTTCGTCGTCGTGTCTATCGTTATCGCGCTCTTAAATAAAAAATATAACGTCACCGCCATTGCGTACTTGATGGGGCTTTCTTGGGGAACGCTTTCGGGCTGTTTCTTCGGTCCGTTCGTTTTGGGGCTTTATAATCGGAAATTAACTAAAGCCGCGGCGATCGTTTCGGTTATCGGCGGACTGATACTGACCGTCGTGCTTATCGTGGTATTCGGGGGACTTTCCGTAGGATTCGGTTCTGGACTCGGTCAAATAATAAAAGCGGGCGTAGGTCAGTCGCCCTTAATAGGCGTTCTTTGTATGATATTCTCAATCGTGATCACGCTTATAGTGTCTTCGTTTACTAAAAAACCCGCGCCCGAAACCATTGAAAACGCTTTTGATAGATCGGTGGAAAACGAAATAAAATAACGCTTAAAAAATCGGAGTAAGAATAATGATTTGGTCAAAAGAGGAAACGCTGTCAAGATCCGAGATTGAAGAGATCCAGATCGCAAGGCTTAAAGAAACCGTCGCGAGAGTTTACGAAAAAGTACCTTATTACCGCGCTAAAATGGACGCGATAGGGTTAAAGCCCGAACACATAAGATCACTTAAAGATCTTAAACTTTTGCCGTTCGTCACGAAACAGGATATGCGCGACACTTATCCTTTCGGACTATTCGCCGTTCCGAAGGATAAACTTTTAAGGATCCACGCGTCCAGCGGAACGACGGGGAAACCGACGGTCGTCGGCTATACCGCGAACGATATGAAGATGTGGACAGAAGCGGTTTCCCGTATCGCCTGTATGGGCGGGGCTACCGAAAAGGACGTGGCGCAGATATGTTTCGGTTACGGTATGTTTACGGGGGCTTTGGGGCTTCATTACGGACTTGAAAATATAGGTGCGACCATAATTCCGTCTTCTACGGGTAATTCCGAAAGACAAATAATGTATATGAAGGATTTCGGAACGACGCTACTCGTTGCGACTCCGTCTTACTGTTTGAGACTTGCCGAAGTCGCGAATCAGATCGGCGTCGATCCCAAAAAGGATCTCGGTGTAAAGATCGCGCTTTTGGGCAGCGAACTTCTTACCGACGCTATGCGCGAAGAAGTGCATAAGTTCTGGGGCGACGACGTTAAGGTCACGTCCAACTACGGTATGAGTGAACTGTTAGGGCCGGGGGTTTCGGGCGAGTGTCTCGAACTTAACGGTATGCATATAAACGAAGATTTCTTTATTCCTGAAATTATCGATTCCGAAACGGGCGAAGTTCTGCCCGAAGGCGAAAAAGGCGAACTCGTCGTCACCTGTATCAAAAAGGAAGGTATTCCGCTTATCAGGTACAGGACCAAAGACGTTACGAGACTCTTTTACGAACCTTGTAAGTGCGGAAGGACTTTCTGCCGCATGGAAAACCTGTCCGGTCGCAGCGACGATATGCTAAAGATCCGCGGCGTAAACGTTTTCCCGAGTCAAATCGAAGAAGTTATCCTCGGTTTTTCCGAACTCGGACCGCATTACGAAATCGTGATAACGAGAGAAGGATTCCTCGACAAACTCGAAGTAAGAGTCGAACTTGCAAGTCCTACCGACTGTTTTGCCGACATTGAAAGAATCAGAAAACAGGTCAGTGCCAAAATTCGTACGGTCTTGGGTATCGACGTTAAAATTACGCCAGAATCTCCCAACACGTTACAGAGATTCGAAGGTAAAGCAAAAAGAATCAGGGATTTAAGGGGAATTTAGTATGTCCGAAAAAGTAATCATGCTCGGCAACGAAGCGATAGCAAGGGGTGCTTACGAAGCGGGAGTTAAGGTTTCGAGTGCTTATCCGGGAACGCCGAGTACCGAAATATCCGAGTTTCTCGCTAAATACGATGAAGTCTATACCGAGTGGGCACCCAACGAAAAGGTCGCAACGGAAGTCGCGATAGGCGCGTCGTATTCTGGCGTAAGGTCGCTTGCGTGTATGAAGCACGTCGGCTTAAACGTCGCGAGCGATCCGCTTTACACGTTTTCTTACACGGGAGTCGGCGGCGGTTCGGTTATCGTAGTTGCTGA
>JAFZXG010000034.1 GCA_017616925.1 Clostridia bacterium
GGCGGTCATCTTGCCGTTTGCGTCAACGGTCAAGATAGACTCGTCGGAACTTTCGTATTCGAGATCGTCAAAGTTGGCGGGAATAATTCTCTCGTCGCCGACAGACATTGTGATTTCCGTTTTACCGACCAAGGGAATTTCGATGTCAACGGATCCTTCCGACGCCTTACAGCCTGTCAACGTCGCCGTATAAAGCAATACCATTAACAAAGATAATATCAAAGACAATATTTTTACATATGCTTTTTTCATATTCGTTCTCCTTATTCCTTACACAAGTCCCCACGACTTATATAGTTCGTCTTCAAGCGTTCCGGTCTCTTTATAGTTAGTAAAACCGAGTCTTTCCGCGTCGTATTTGAAATCAACGCGCATTTGTTGAAGTTCGGACGCCACGTAGGTATCGGCATAGAATACAAGCAGATGCGCTCTAATAGCTATGCCTTCCGCGCAAATCCTGTCATAATATCTTTGGTACGCGCCGATATCCGTATTTTTAAGGTCACCTATAGCCGCGTAAGCTTGTTCTATATAGTTATACCAGCCTAAAAGCAACTGCTTCGGATAATGGGTTTTGGATATCGTAGCATTTACCCCGCCTTCAATATTCATATTGCTACGCAGATATTCTTCCCAACTCCTGAAAGCGTTGTAATAAGTAAGCATGGGACCTGCCGCTTCGCCGAAATAGGCGTTGAAGAAATTTTCCGTAAGCGTCTTTAGGTCCGCGTCAACGTTCCAGGCGAGTTTGCTTTCGAGATAGGCTCTGACGATATCGAACCCCGTTAACGTCGTGGTAGAAGGATATTGCGCCTGATTAAAAACAAATTCGGCTCCTTTCTCTTTAAGAAGTCGGTATAGTCCCTGCATAGAATTCGTCGTATCGTAATAGGCAAGGAAGTGGCTGAAATTCGTATCGTATGGCCACACGTACATGGTACTTGAAACCGCACTCCACTGATCCAACAAATCGACAAGCGAACGGTTTTTCTGATGCGTTACGGGATATATATAATTAGCGTAAATCGGGGCAACGTAAGCGGCAAGGTTTTCGTTGAGTTTTACCTGTTCGTCTATCGGTTCGTAAGTATTTCCGACTTTCTTAACGGGTGCGGCTTCGGTTTTGTGATAGGCGAAAAACGCGATCTTAACCTTATTTCCCGGATAATTTTCTTCCACCCACCTGTCAAGTTCTTCCGCTATCGGATTAAGGAAAATGATAGCCGACGCACTATCAGTACCGTATTTATTTTTCAAGGCCGTACAAGCGCTGCATGGGCACCACGTATTATAGTCTTCCTGCGAGAAGTTAACGCAAGGTGCGAGTTCGCCGTAGGTGTTGTACCAGTTTCTGATTATGGCTTTCATCCTTTCAAGCGCAACCGAACGCATTTCGGCAAGAGACTCTTCGTCGCCGTGGGCGGTAAGGCAAAGTTGCCTACTGTCTTCGACGGTGTAATTGTCTCCGCCGGCGTACCACTCCTTATGGGCTGCACCATATTTACCTTTCGGGAAAAATTCGTCGAAGAAGTTGTGCTGTACGTCGCCGGTCCATCTCATAAACACGTCTCTCATATTGATAAGCCTCATCCTGTTCGTGCATTCCTGCGCTCTCTGTACTCCCCAGTTTGCACAGCGATAGTAGATGTCGGGGGAATCCGAAAGATCGAATTTTCCTATATAAACGGCGTCGGGACGATCGTCAACGTAATAACAGTCGTAAGCGTAGGCTTCGAATCCGACTTCACGGCTTAAAAACTCGTATGCGCCGTATAAAACGCCCCTGCCCGCGCCAAGAATAAACACGTTGGAACCAACCGTTTTAATAACGAACCCCTGATCTTTAATGGCGGAAACGTCTATTCCCGAATTATCGGTAAACGCGGTGTTTCCCAAAATAATAAGTTTTGCGTCCGGAGAATAACTTACCGCGGAATCGGTCACGACCGACACTTCCGCTTGCGTGGACTGTTCGATAAAGAGATTCATTTCTTCCGCGGCAAGTCTTTCGTCTTTACTCGATTCCTGCGGGATAACTATCCTGTAATCCGACGTTTTTCCGTTCGCCAAAACATATTCTGTATATTCGACGGAATTCGTCTTATTCTCGCCGCTATCGGAATCGTTTTTACAACCCGCAGCCGATAAAGCGATCGTGAAAACCATTAAAAACAGAAATATCTTTTTAATTTTCATATCGTTTCTCCTTTTATCTTACTATACATTCAACTTCGTACAACGTAACGTTAAACTGCTTATCAAACGCCATATAACGTATTATATATTTGCCCTTGACCGAAGGAACGAAAGAATTTCCCGTAAGCGTCGATATATATCCCGTAGGATCGACGATCTGGATCACGACGGTGACGTCTTCGTCCAGATTATCTGTAACCCTATACGAAGGAACTGTTACCGCATCGCCCGTTTTACATGTTATCGTTTTCTTGGAAACCGTAAGAACGGGCGCAATCTTATCCACGCACGATAAAATATAACTGAACCCATCGTTGTTGCCCGCCGAATCCATATACGCATAGTTAAACCTATAAGTACCGTAAGACGATATTTTTATAACGTATTCCCTGTTCCCGTCAACGTTTTTAAGTTGAACGCCGTCTTCACTCGTAACGTATGTGCCGTCGGGTGCGATCGCAGAGAATTTTACTTCGGAATACGGATCGAGAACGTCCACCGCGTAGATCGGCTTAATAAAGTATTCGCCGTTTATTTCCTGTTCCCCGCCAAAGTCGTATTTGAAAAAGATATTCGGCGAAATAACGTCGGACGAATAAGAAGTCAAAACCTGTTCGTTTACCCTGTAGAACTGAACGCCCGCATCTCCGTTCGCGCCGAATATTTCGATCGTCATATACACGAAATCTTCAAATCCGTTAAAGATCTCGCCACTTAAATATCTGGTTATGGCGACGTAGGTTTCGTCAAGATTGAAGGTTGTTCCGCTTATATCCACTCTGAAAACCTTTACGTTTCCTTCGAATACCAGATCGGCGTATATAGTATCTCCGTCGTTTACGGATAGATACAGATCTCCGTTCCGATTGTCGAGATTTACCGCAATAGATTTATTTTCGTCCTTATAATCTGTAAGAGTTACTCTCAACCTGTCGAAATTACCGTAACCTTCGGCGACCTTGAATTCTGCGGAGAAATTCTTTCCGTCGAGTTCGCGGATAAATTCGTATTTTGCATAATCGCCGTCGGGACGGAGAGTTAGGTACTTGTTTCCCGCGATAACGGTACCGCCTTGCGCAGTAAAGTATTTCGTAATATCAAGTTGACCGACGAGTCCCGTATCTATAACGGGAACGACGTATTCAACCGTTTCTTCCTGTCCTTTAGTGTCGGTAGCGATAAATAAAACGGTTATGCCGTCGCACGGCGGAACCGTAAAATATCCGTCGGTAACGACAATCTCTGCGCCTAATTCGGTAGTAAGTGATACTTCTGCGGTCAAAAGTACGACTTCGCTACCCGTACAGTCTTCCGCAAAAAGTTCGGGAACCGCGTACTTACCCCCGACGATATACTTTTTCGGCAAAAGCGGTCTTTCCGTAAACAATGGACCTTCCGCATCGCCGACGTTTACGGAAATTTCCTTTTCCGAATACGAACCGTTATAGTCGCTTAACTTATAGACGAGTTTATAATTTCCCTTGCCTATAATCCTGTAAATGTCGCCGTCAACGATACGCCCGTTTTCGCCGTTTTCATCTGTAAGCATTACTTTTAAGGTAAGATTCCCGTTGCCGCCTGCGGCGTTTGTAATTTCGGGAATATCAAAACTCGTTCCGCTTGTCGTCTCTATCTCGCTTTGATCAAGATCGAAAGTTATAGGCGTATTAGTATCAAAAACCGTTACAGGTAAGGTTTTTATATTAACGTTACCGAAACCATCCACCGATTTATACTCTATCGTATGGATCACGCTTTGTTTCGGAATAAAGCACCCGTCTACTATTTCAACGTTTCTTTTCGCCGATGTATTATAAGAAGTGTAAACGTTTACGCTTAATTTTTCGGCGGTAAACACGTTGCCGGGCCTTGCGTCGAATATTCTATAAGGCATACCGACTACGGCGGAAGGATAATCGTTTTTGTCGTATTCGCCGAAATCAATAACCGCGTCCGACGCGCTTGCGGGCAAATATTTTTTGGTAAGATCAGCCTGCGCAACGGACGTGAAAAGTATCCCGCAGGAAGATTTGATCAGTTCTCTTCCGTAGGCACAGATCTTCACCTGTCCCGACGGAAAACCTCTCCATTTATTCTGATACGCGCCTTGCGACAGACTGATAAGATAATCGCCTTTCGTAAGTACGTTGTTTGTTGCGTAAATCGTCTGCGTTTCGTTGTCGTAACGGATAGTCACAAGTCCGCTTTTATCGCCGTAACTGCTACCGTAGAAAGATGTGTGCGCCACAAATCCGTAAGGATAACTACTCGAAAAAGTGCCGCCGGGATCTCCTTCGGTACCGTAATAAGCGCCGAAATATTCGGTCTGGTTACAGGCGCTTGCGGTCATATAACACGCCCAAGTAGCATCGGTATTCTGTATAAGCCTTATGATGAAATAGTTGTCGGGATCATTGGCTTCGAATACTTTGAATTCAAACGTAGTGTTATCCTTGTCGCCTATTTCGTCCGGCATAATATAGAAGGAAAACAACGCGTCGTCCTTTGTCATCTTATTAAGATCGATGGTATGATTGAAAGTAATACTGCTACCCGAACGGAGTCTTACTCCGAGTCCTTTAATACCGTCCGTATAAGTCCCTGTGTAAGGACTGTATTTCGAGTAAACGCCGTATTCCGCTACGTCTTTTCTCGAAGTCAGGTTAAAAGCGGGATAATTTACGGTAAAAGAATAATTTTCTCTGTAAACTTCACCGTCGGAAACCGCCCTGTACTCAACGGTATATATCCCCGGTAAAGACAGATTAACGCTTTTTGCGGTATAAGTTTCCCCGTCGGGAAAAGTAATATACGCCTGCGCAGTAGTCGATTCTCTGTCTACGGAAATATTCCTTTCGGGAATAGTCAGCGTGGTACCGAGTTCATAACTCCGTTCGAACGGCGAATCTGTTGCAAACGTGTTCACGTTGGTAACCGAAAGCATACAAATAAAAGCACCCGTAAATAAAAACATAATGCCGACGAGAACGGTTAACACGCGTTTTTTAGACAGTTTGTTTTTTCTCATTGTTTTCTCCTTTTTTTATTTTTTTTATATATTCGTTTTGTCTTATATCTTTGAAAGCGAAACGCTAATACCGCCAAGGATCTTTTCCTTAAAGATCATAAACACTATAAAGATCGGCAACACGAGTAGCATTGATCCCGCCATCTGAATAGGCGGCAAGCCCGCACCCGTAGCACTCGATACACTGAACGAGTAAACGCCGTAGGCAAGACTCGGATAACTCGGCAACATGATTACCATCGTCATATAGTCGTTCCAGTTAGCAATAAAGGTCGTTACGTACAGGATAAGAAACGCGTTAAGCGTCTGCGGGAAAACGATACGCATCATCAGAGAAAAGTTACCCGCACCGTCGATTTTAGCCGCTTCTATCGTATCGTTCGCGACGTTTCTGATAAACGAGTAGAAAATCAGGAAATTGAATCCGCCGAAACCGATACTGCTGATAGCGACGTAAGTCCACGTGTCGTAAAGATTAAGACCTTTCCAGAAAGCGAGAGTCGCGGGCAGCGTTCCCATTACGGGGATCATCATGATAACGATCATCAGTTTATAAAAAAAGTCAGTAAAACGCCACTTAAAATGCGCAATCAGATACGCCATAAGCCATTGTACGAACGTCCCTATCGTAGTCCTTAAAAGACAGAATACGATCGAGTTGTATAGCATATCGTATATTCCGAGTTTATAAACGCCGTCGCTTTTTACAATGGTTTGTTGGAACAGATCCAAAGCGGTTTTATAGTTTACGAAATTAAGTTTCCACGGCAAAGGCGGGAAAATCATATCTTTTAAAAAGTCTCCCGCTGATTTTAACGAAGTGTAAAACGCCCAAAGATAAAGGAATATAAGCGATATCGCGTAAATCATTAAGAATCCGAATATGATCCACATTGCAGCGGAACTTCTCTTTATTTTACTTTTTTTCATACTATTCCTCCGAAGGACCGAAACGCATAACGGCGTATCTTGCAATGAAAGTAAGGGGTATAATGATAAGAGATTCTAACATGCCCCACGCCGAATAATACGGATACAGGTATTCAGAAGCGTTTTTGGTGTTTACCAAAAATACGTACCCTATCGTCCATAGATTCTGCGGCGCCGCTTCACCGTAATAAGAGTATAGACCGAGATCTTCGGTAAATATGAGCCCGAATCCGAATACGAATCCAAGTGCAAGAGTTTTGTAACAATGCGGTAGAACGATATGCCAGAATTCACGGAAAAGCCCGCACCCGTCTATAACGCCCGCTTCCACCACGTTTTTATCTGTCGTGTTCATCACGCCTACGTTCAACAACATACCTGCACCTATCGAAAACCACAGTCTTATGAACATCATAGTGCCGAATCGCGTATCGTTTTCGGATAGCAAACCGAGTCCGAGATCTTTATTAAACCAGTCCAAAGCAACACCCGGAATCACCCTGTCCGCCATGAATTTTATAGAAGTCGCCGTAACGACCGAGCTTATAATGTTGGGTATAAAGAACACCACCTTAAAAAACCCGTGCATAGGAAATCTTTTGAACAGGAAAAACGACGTTATAAGCGGAACAACCGTCGTAAAAACGAGCAACATAAGGTAAATAAGGAACGATCTCAATAACGTTTCCTTCATCCACGATTCGTTTGAAAGATCCCTTAATACCGCGATAAAGTTATTTAACCCGTTAAATACGAGACGTCTGTTTTCACCGTAAGTCTGAAACGCAAGAACAAGGGCGCTTCCGTTGATATAGAAGTTACCTATAAAATACATGAACAGCGGAATAGCCGCCAGCGCAATGAAAAACAGAATATCGTTGCGCTTTTCTTTCGTCATGCCCGTTTTTTGTTTTTTTACCGATTCTTTCATTAAGTACCCCTTACCAGTTCAGTCCTTCGAAATATTCTTTGGGAGTTATTCCGCCAAGGCAAGCGCTTAACATCGTACCGTAAGACTCGCCACGGGCGATAGTTCCGTTAAAGTTGATAGTCGATCCGCCCTGTCTTTGTTGCCAGTAATAGTTGTCTCTTGTCAGCGGAGAAGTATAAACCGTACCGACAGAGTCGGAACGAAGATCGTAAATACTCTTCGCCATAGAAGATAAACCGTTATACTGTTCGTTGGTCAGACTGAAAACGTAGTCTCTCGCAACGCCCGTTATCGTGTTGAAAAGTTGCAGGTTTTCGTCCGAAGAAATATATTTTAAAAACGTCTTTGCAAGCGCGGCTTTCGTTTCCGAACAGTTACCGTTTACTATAACGATAGACTGATTGCCGTCGTAAAGAGTGGGTTTACCAATGAAATCTTCCGTGGCTTTCGGGAACGGCATCAAACCGAAATTCCTTTCGTATCTACCCGCACCGGCATAGTCTTTCTGCATAGATTCGAAAATATAGTTGGATTCTTCTTCCCACCACGTTCCTTCAAGCATAAGCGCGATAGGCTGCATATTCGGATCGAAACGGCTTCTTAAATAATCGTAATGCGCAATATCGTGGGTTTCAGTAGAATTCAGACTCATTTTGTAATAATAATTGTTCGTCACGAGATTATACAGTAATTTGTAAGCATAATAGCAACCGACGGTTTTCTGAACGTCCAAGTAATTAGAACGGGAAAGCGTCCCTTCCGTTATTACGGGATTACCGTTCGAGTCGAAGGAAGATATTATTTTCGTGGTAACGGGATCGGTACTTCCGAAATTATGTCTGAACAAACTGCCTTCATATCCCTGTACGTCGGTATAAGCCGCCTGCATCACGTTATAGGTGTAATCGTTTGCATAAGTACCCGTCCAGATAATAGGCGTTACCTTTTTATAAGAATAAACGAAATCGCACCAGTCGTTGAACTCATCCATAGTCGCGGGAAGTCCGTCGTCGTAATCGCCTGAAACTCCGTTGGGGCCTGCGGAAAGGTCGGTATCCGTTGATATCCCCGCAATCGTTCCGTCGCTTTTTATATATAACTTTTTCTGATTAAACAGGTCTATGTCGTAAATAAAACCGCGGAGTGCCTGAAAGTGCGGCAGCCCGTAATAATGCCCGTCCCCGCTGCCGTAAAACTTGCGCTGATCCGCGGTGAGTTTATCTTCTATCGTTTTGTCTTCACCGTCGATCGTTTCACATACCGCGTCGCTTATATCATAAAGCAAATTGCCGTCTTTGAACTTATAATAATCAAAACCTTCGGTAAAGACCATATCTATTACCGAATTGCTTATCGTATTATACAGGTTTTCGGACATATAGGCTATCTTATCGTTTATGATAATAATCTCCACGCCCGTCTTACCGTTTTCAAAAGAAACGTCTTTATACGCTTCTTCAAAAGCGTTTTTGTAAACTTCAAGCCACCTTGAACCGTACCCTCCGTCGAAATTGCCGATATACAACTGCGTCTTCGTAGTATCGACTTCAACTTTTTTACCTGCACCCATGCCGCCGCAAGCGGATAGAATGCCCGTTTGCGCAAGGGTTACCAACACGGTCAATATGATCGCCAAAACTTTCTTTTTCATAACATTTCTCCTTTCGTTACGATTTTTTATATTATCGTCCTTACGAACGCATAATAATCTTTTATGTATTTGCTTCTACCGTTTTCCCACGTACCTAATCTCTCGAAAATAATCGGATCGACGCCGAGATTTTCCTGTTCTAAAGTATGTAAAGGCCCCAACAGGTTTCTATTGCCGACGGTAAGCGTTAGTTCTATCTCGTTTTCGCCTTTAATTAAATATCCCGTCAGGTCGAGTTCGCTGTCGAACAACATTTTACCCGCGTATTTCCCGTTTACTTTTACTTCGATAAGGTGAAAACGTTTATCTATAACGAGTTTCGCAGCGGTATCATCTACAGTAATTTTTTGCGTAAGCGTTATATCGCCCTTAAAGAACGGGA
>JAFZXG010000035.1 GCA_017616925.1 Clostridia bacterium
GTCCGTTTCCAGATTTTTCATCCATTTGGAAAAAACGCCCGCCTTTTTACTCGGTATCGACGCAATGACCACGTTTAAACCGGAATCGTCCACCACGTCCGTGAAGTAGTATTTTCCGTCCCGCGCTTTCATTTTCAGTTGTCTACAAATCGTAGACAACTGAAAATTTTTCGTCTTTAAGGCGTGCCAGTATTTACGCGGTGCGGCACTCTTTGTCAGCGCTTCGACTATATCGACGGCGCAGAACCACCATTTTGACGAATCGTCGTCCCAAACGGCGCGGACGGGGATGTTTTCAAAAAAGCGGATAGAAGTTTTTCGTTCTTTCTTTTCCATACGGAATTTATTTTACCATAAAATTTTTTACTTTTCAATAGTATGTCGGGCTTTTTCGGGCGGGCGAAAATAAAAAAAGCGTCGAATAAAATTCGGCGCTATTTTTACCTTTTAAACGCTTTTTACTCGCAGACTATTTCACCGAGTATCTCTTTTATCTTGCCGTAGATCACAGTCGCCATTTTATAAAAGCCCAGATCGTTCGGGTGAATTCCGTCCACGGTACAGTTTTCTCTGTCCGCTTCGCCGTACAAGGTCTTTCCGTCGATAAAGTACACGTTTTTATCCCCTTCGGCAAGCGCCGCCGTGTATGTCCTTTTTATTATTTCCACCCTTTCTTCCGCTTGATTCCTGTTTTCGTCCGTATCGGGATTCGATATAAGTATTATCGGCGTGTCTTTACGCTTTTCCCTGTAAGTCCTGTAAAAAGCGTAATGCGTTTTTTTAAGATATTCGGGATCGGGCGCGTTATAATCGTATCCGCAGACGAACACCGAACAGTCGATCCCCGCAAGATATTCCGCCATCTTCTCTTCCCCGCAGGCAGAACCCGAAAACCCGAGATTGATAAAGTCGGTATCCGTCCACTTCGATATAAGCGCCGAATAAGAGTTATCCGCCCTGCTTGCGCACGCGCCCTGCGTTATCGACGATCCGTAGTAAAGCACGGGCTTAAAGGCTTTATACTTCTTACCGTGTCCGACCGTCGCGCCCGAGTCCAGACCTATTATAAGTTCGGTCACGTCGTTGTAATTCGGAAAATACAGTATGTAATTCTTTAACTTCCCGTCGTTTACCTTCTTTGTGATAGTGTAACCGTTTTCGGTTACGGTCTGTTTATCGTTGGCGTAGTGATCAGGCATAAAGGAATAAACGAAAACCGTCCTATCCCCCCTTTCTTCCGAAAGAACGAATCCGCTGCCGCCCATCAGAGACATATGCGGTCTCGACGAAAGCGTCTCGTATTTTACCGAAACGCAGATCCTTTCGGAATCGGTCGAAAATCTTATCCTGCCGCCCGCGGTGTTAGAATTAAGACCGTACGTGGCGCGGCTTATCTCTTTCGCCGCATCCGACGGCATGCGGACGAATCTGCCCGTTTTCTCTTCGTAGAACACGCCGTAAAGATCGAACGGTTCGCAAGGGATACCGTAATACTCAAGCCCGTCCGTATTATCCGATTTTATATTAAAGTTTTTATCGTATTTCGATGCGTCCATTTTTTACCCCCACGCGCATAGCCGCATATTTTTTCGGATCTATTCTATGACCACTATCTCGTATTCGTCCACTTTATCGAGATCGAAAGATACGACGCTACCGCTTTGCTTGAGATTTTTAAGTTTACCGCCGCGGATTGCCCTTAAAGTATATTTATTCTTATCTAAACCGAAACCGCCCAGATCAATTTCAAAGTGCAGATTATCAAGTGACAACACTTTTTCTATCGGGCGTTCCATTTCTCCGGTCATATTTACGATATGGAAAAGAAACCTGTCTTCCTGTCTCCTTAAAGAAACTTCGTAAAGCCCTTTTTCGTCGCACTTTACGACGGGGTGCGAAACGTACTCTATCAAACCTTTTATCGTCTTCCTGTAAGCGTTTACTTTTCTCTTCGCGAGCGTTTCACCAAAAGTCCCACTTAAATAATAGGCTTTGCCTTTCCCGTATTTACGCTCGGTAAACGCGGGGTATCTTTCTTCGGGCATCACCGAATAGACGCTGTCCATGGGCGGATGTGCCGTCATAAGCACGTTCACGTCTTTTTCGTACTCTCTCTTCAAATCCAGAAAACACGCGAGATGTTGCGGCGCGTCGACGTAAGATAACGCGGGGTGATTCGCCGCTTTAAACATTATCGATCCCCAACTGCAAGAGTAAAGCGTCGGTTTCCCCTTAAACCCGAAAACTTCGGAAAGTTTGGATTCGCCCGCGAACACGCCGTATTCGTTATACGACGCCACGTCGAAATTCCCGAGTACAGTCCCGCCGTTTTTTACGAATTTCTTTATTCTCTCCGCGTTTTCGTCCGAAAGACAGGCGACCGTCGGCAAAACGAGCGTATCGTACTTATCGATTTCGCCGTTTTCAATATTCTTTTCGTCGACTATATCGAAAAGGATATGGCTTCTTTCAAACATGTCGACGAAGGCGAACAGGGCGACGCGGTGATCCCCGCGTTCCTTAAATCCGGTATCCTTCGCATCTGTAAAATCGCTGCCGGATACACTCGACGCGTAGTAGTTCGCGGTATTTTCCGACCACATAAGCGCTACTTTCGCACAAGACGCGGACGCTTTGAAAAGATCTTTATGATCAAGAATAAATTTATTGTATTCCTCGGCTTTTTTCGCCGCGGGAGTATTCATGCCCTTAAATACGTCGTAATGGAAACCGTACCAAACGTTCGCACCGTTCGCGAGCGTGTGTGCGTAAGTTATCGCCGTTTCACCCGCCGTCTTTAACTGCAGGGAAACACCGCTGTCGTTGGCGGCGATAAAGTTTACTATCGGTTTTCCGTCCTTTAACGGATCGTCTATCACGGATTCGAGTCGTTTCATAAAAGCCGAAGTCCGCCAAAGCGAATCGATACCGTAATGGGGTTCGTAAAACCCGCCTTCCGCACCGAGCATATCGACGTAATCGTAAACTTTACGCGTATTGCTGCCCGTCACGTCGGGACGGAGTGCGGAATTATTTATATACACCGCTATTTCGGGGTTTATACTCTTTATTACCGAATATATCTCTTTCAGGTGTTCGGTAAGGGTATCGACGCGCATTTCGTTGAATTCGCGGGGCGTCGCTTCGAAGATCGAGTGTCCGTATCTCTTTTTGAAATCCGCCTGACATACTTCGCAGTAGCACCCGCGGTTTATAGGACCGTCGAAGAATATCCCGTCTATTTTGTGCCTGCAAAGTCCCCTAATATTCTTTATAACGTCTTTATGAAATTCTCCGTGCGGATTTATACACGCTAAATTGTATATTCCGTATATGTAATCGGGTTTCCCGTCCTTGCCTATCTGCCGATATTTTTCGTTTTCCGCAGACTTCGCGACGCTTAACCCGTGCGTATTCGTATAGACTATTTTCTTTATACCCGCCTTTTCGGTGTACGCGAGATAATCGTCGAGTTTCGCGCCGTGTTTTTCTTCTTCGTAATAAGTCATAAGGTCGTTTTCGGGCGCAAACAGATGCAACAACTGTTCCACGTTGTACCCCGCTTTTGAAACGTATTCGTCGAACGCCGCCTTACTGCCCTTTTTTACGTGTACCTGTATCGCGCTTATCACGAGCGGCTGCTCGTACCACCAACCTTTCTTTTCCATATCTTCTCCGCCTTATTAACAAAAATGTCCGATAGTATTTTATCACCAAATTTCTTTTTTTCAATATTTCAATCCCGTTTAACGTGCCTTTACAGCCATTTTACTTCCATCGGCTTCAATAAAACCGATCTTTTACCGCCGTTTATATCGTAAAAATCGGTAGTAACGTTTTCGCCGGAGTTGTTTACTATCGCGTATCTCTTGCTTTCGGGATAGTAATTACACTCGGTATTTATATCGGAAGAATAACAAACGAACAAGTCTTTCCCTGCCGTCCAGCAAAGCGCTTTATATAAAAAACGCGCGTTATCAAAACCGTACGGCAACCCCGTAATATAAAAACTTCTGCCCTTGCCGTACTCGTTTACCGCCATCTTGACTTCGCCGACGTTGAAATTTCTCTTAAACCTGTCGGAAAATGCTACGTCGAGTATCTTTGCACCCTTTAAAGCGTAAATATTCTTTTTGTCTTCGCCGTAGTCGAACTTTTCTATTCCGTCGGTTATTTCGTGTTTTACTTTTTCGATATTATACTTGTCGGCGGAAAGTGTAAATCCTATCTCTTCGTCTACCCCGAGTACGTCCGCAAGTTGAAAATATCTGCCGTTTGCGGAAACCGCGGTAGGCTCTCCCACACCTATAAAACCGCCGCCGTTATACACGAATTCTCTTATACTCGTCTGCAAGTTTTCGTCAAGCCAGACTTCTCCGCCCGAAAAAGCGGTGTACGCGTCGCCCGCGTTTATAATAACGTCTATATCCTTCGGTACGCCGTTCTTTACGTCGTCGAAAGATAAAAACTCGACTTCTACGGGAAGTCCCGACAATGCTTCCGATATACCCTGATACGAATAAATAGACTGATACCAGAGTTCGTGCGCTACCATGTGGCTCATCCAACTCCGCTTTTTACCCCAAGCGTTAAGGATCGCCGCTTTTAATCTGCAATAGGGTTTACCGTTTCCCAAAGCGTCGTAGATATCTCTGAACTCGTCGGCGATCTCGGCGACTCTTTCAACGAATCTCGGAAATTTCGCCGCAAGCGACAGGTATCCCCCGAATCCCATACGGTCAAGCGGTTTTCTCATATGCGCTCTGCGGGCGGTGAGCCAGTTTTTATTTAGTTCTTTGACGGCGTTCTCTTCGTTACCGTCGAAAAATGTATCGGGGAAAAAGTAAGGTAAAAATCTGCCTTCATGATACGTAACGTGCGGGATCTCGGAAAGCATACGCACGGTTACGCCGCCGCCGACGCTGCCCACGACCGCGTCGAGCCCCATATTCCCGAAATAATTGCCGTAAGGCTCGGCACCTATCCAGTCGTCGCCTAAAAACATCATGGCTTCTTTGCCGTACTTATGGCAGATATCCACGAGTTCCTTTATCGTGCCGCTTACGAAACGTTCGATAAACTCGATATATTTCTTCAACTTTTCGGTGGGAGTACGGAACATGTTATTATAATGTCCGTTATCCACGAAATCTTCGGCGGTAAGTCTGATCCCCGTTTCGTTGTAGAAATTGTCCACGTGTATCGGGTTAGCGGTCTGACCGTACCCGAACCACTCGACGAATTTTTCTTTTCCTTTATCGTTAAAAATAAGAGTAAACTGATACAAAAACGTAGTGAACCGAACGACATCGGTATCGGGATTTGCTTTGCACCACTCTTCCATGTGCCTTTTTATATATTCTCTCGTATTCGGAAAAGCGGGATCGTACGTAAGTTGCTTTTCGCAAGTCCACTTGTTCGTTATATAATTGTATATCTGAACGGGATGCCAGGTGATACGCGCAAGGAAAGACACCGTGTATTCGTGGAACTTCTTTACGTTTTCTACCGTAACGATACCGCTTTTACCGTCGTACGACCAACCGCCGACTTTTTCCCCTACCGTTCTGTCGTAAACTTCCCATCTGTCGAGATATACGGGGTCGGGATCGAACTCGTCTTTTAAGAACGACCGCATTATATCTATTTTAACGGTATCGTCCGTCGCCAGAACTCTGTCGGACAATAAAAATATTCTCTGCGCTTCTTCGGGATGAAGTTTCGCCCACTCGTTATCTCCGCGCACGACGAAATAGGTGTTATATACTTTCCCGAACCGTTTCGGATCGTCGGGAAGGGCGGTCCCGTCGCAATCACGAACCGCGTCCGCTCCCCATAGTTTTGCGATTTCTTTCGTTTTTTCGCCAAGTTCGTTGTCTGCCGGAATAGTAAATCTGCCGAATTTCATCATATCTCTCCTTTCAAATCGTTCCTTTCATTAAAGTCTATTACGATCCAAAACCCGTTACAAGCGTTAACTTAAAATATAAGTTGACGTTCTCTTAAGAATTCCATGGTCTTCCCCTGCTGTAAAATATCGGTATGATTTAATTATACAACTCAACCGATATTTTAGCAATAGGAAACCGCTTAATATTTTTAAAAAAACAAAATATCCATCCGCTTTACAGATGGATATTTCTTTACCGCCTTAAATACTCCCCGCTACCCGAGATAGTTCGGATTTATTCTTGCGTTGGTATA
>JAFZXG010000036.1 GCA_017616925.1 Clostridia bacterium
ACCGCCGCGTATAACGATATAGATACTTTCGTGTTCGACGAGATAGACGCGGGGATCAGCGGTAAAACGGCAGGGATCGTCGCCGAAAAGTTTATCGCCATTTCAAAAAAAGTACAGGTGATCGCGATAACGCATTTGCCGCAGATATCTGCAGCGGCGGATAATAACCTTCTTATCGAAAAGCACGAAACGGCGGAAAAGACCATAACTAAGGTCGTTTGTCTCGATGAAAAAGGTAAACTTTCCGAAATAATCAGACTCGTCGGCGGAGATGAAAAGAGCGAATCTTCGATAAAACACGCAAAAGAAATGATAGAAAAGGCAAAAGCACTTAAGTAAAAAAAGGAAAAAGGACGGACCGCAGAAACGGTTCGTTTTTTTTGTATAATTTGCGCCGTTATGCAGAATCTAAAATATAACGGTGTAAAATGAAAAAAAGATTATTTACGGCATTTTTTCTTCTCGCAATCATATCTACGTTCTTTAATTTTAACTTAGTTTTCGTAGCGAGAGCAGATGGTTCTAAAATCTATCTCGGCGGAATGCCGGCGGGATTCAACGTAGCGGGCTTGGGCGCGAAAATTATAGGTTTGACCGACGTTCCGACCGAAAACGGCTATCTGTCTCCTTCCAAAGATTCGGAACTTAAAGTCGGAGACGTGATCATTGCGATTGACGGAACGAGCGTTAACGGCGCTAAAGATATAGCGCGAGAGTGCGCGGACGGGGAAATAAAGATCCTTACCGTAAAGAGAGACGGGAAACTTTTCCTGCGCGATATTACGCCCGCGCTTTCGATAGACGGGACTTATAAACTCGGCGTATTTTTAAGAGACACGATAAACGGTATCGGCACCATATCGTTTATTAAAGACGGAAAATTCGCCTCGCTCGGACATCCCGTAACCGACGACGACAATTCTGTACTCGAAATATCAGGCGGAAATCTTTACAGTGCAGTAATTACGGGATACGTCCGCGGCGAAAGAGGGAGACCGGGGGAACTACGCGGAACTTTCGTCGGCGGAGTGGTAATCGGCGATATAAAATCGAATACCATAAGCGGGGTTTACGGAACGCTTAATAAGAATTTCGATCTTTCAGAACTACAGGAAATAGAAGTCGGAAACGCTACAATAGGTAAAGCTGAGATATATTCGACGATAAGCGGAAGTAAGCCGCAGGCATATTCGGTTTCTTTGATTAAAGTTGAAGAAGAAAACGACGTCAAAAATTTTGTGATAAGAGTAGAAGACGACGAACTTTTAACTACGACGGGCGGAATAGTCCAAGGTATGAGCGGAAGTCCTATCGTACAGAACGGGAAACTCGTCGGAGCCGTGACGCACGTTTTTATAAACGATCCAAAAACAGGTTACGGCATATCCGTAAGCAAAATGCTAAATAATATATAATAAAAATATCTGTCTTTATGTCAGTCATAAAGGAATATTTAAAATAAAATTGCGGATACTTTTTTTAAGGAGTTAATATGAAAAGAAAAGTATCCTTTTTTTACGTCTTTATGTTTTTTCTTCTGTCCTTCAGTATTTTGCTTGGAACGACAAGAAGGACGGCATTTGTTAGCGCCGATAGTTCGCATTATGGAAAGTCGGCGATTCTGGTAGAGTCAAACAGTGGAGAAATATTATATTCGAGAAACGAAACGGAGCGATTCCCGATAGCGAGTATGTGTAAGATAATGACGCTCTTACTCACGTTTGAGAATATCGATTGCGGCGAACTCGGTTTTGACGAAGAAATTGTTGTAAGCGATAACGCTGCGGGTATGGGCGGTTCTCAGGTTTTCTTGGAGAGCGGAGCGAGTTATAAAACCGAAGAACTGATCAAAAGCATAGTCGTCGCTTCCGCAAACGATTCCTGCGTGGCTTTGGCGGAGAGGATCTGCGGGAGCGAAGACCTTTTCGTAAATAAAATGAACGAAAAGGCGGACGAACTCGGTATGGACAACACGAACTTCGTAAATTGTACGGGACTACCGAAACCCGGGCAGTTTTCCTGCGCGAAAGACGTTGCGGTAATGTTTTCCGAACTTATAAAACACGAAGATTACTTTAGGTTTTCTCGTATCTGGATGGACGAGATAGAACACCCGCAGGGCAGAAAGACCGAAATTTCTAACACTAATAAACTTATAAGGTTCTACGAAGGTTGCGACGGAGGTAAAACGGGTTATACGAGCGAGGCGGGACATTGTCTTTGCGCTACTGCAAAAAGAAACGGTTTAAGACTGATCAGCGTAGTGATATCCGCGCCGAGCAGCAAGGAAAGATTTAAAGAAACGAGCGAAATGTTTAATTTCGGGTTTGGTAAATACACGCTGAAAGCAGTGGTAAACGATAAAGATCCGCTTGACTTTAAGGTGGAAATACACGGCGGTAAGCAGAACGATATATCGGTTATCGCCGAAAGACCTTCTTTCGTTCTTTCTGAAAAGACGGTCAAGGTAGCGACCGAAACCGAATTTATCGCGGACGAGAACTTAAAAGCACCTATAAATAAAGGCGATCGGGTCGGAATATTAAGAGTATTTAAGGACGGTGAACTTATCGACGAAATAAACGTTTTATCATTAGATAAAGTAGATAAGAAAACGTATTTCGATTACATTAAAGATATCGACGAAAACTGGGCGGTCATTTGACCGCCTTTTATTCTATATAAAAATATCGTATACCCATATAATTGACACTTCCTTTTTTTTTCTGTAAAATAAAA
>JAFZXG010000037.1 GCA_017616925.1 Clostridia bacterium
TTCGAACTTGCCCATCGTCGCGCCGTTTTCCGCGGCGACTCTCATTTCAAGGTTCTTTTTGGTTGAATCGGTCAGAACTTCGCCTAAAAGTTCGGCGAACTTCGCCGCGTGTTCCGCCTCTTCGAACGCCGCCTTTTCCCAGTACGCGCCTATTTCGGCGTATCCTTCCCTGTACGCTACGCGCGCCATAGCGAGATACATACCGACTTCCGAACATTCGCCTTCAAAGTTCGCGCGGAGTCCGTCGACGATTTCCTTATCCACGCCCTTCGCCACGCCCAAGACGTGTTCCGCCGCCCAGATAAGTTCTTCGTTTTCTTTAACTTCGACGAATTTATCGCCGGAAACTTTACAGCGCGGGCATTTTTCGGGACGGGTCTCGGACTCTACTATTTCTCCGCAAACGGAGCATTTCCATTTTTTCATAGTTCTTTCTCCTTTTTTATAGTCGTATTATATCACAACGTAAATCATTTTTCAAGCGTAAAATATCAAACGCCCGAAAAAATATTGAGATTCCTTATATAAGGATCGCTTATCCTATCGTTGACCGAATACGCGTGCTTTTCAATGTCGCCGCAAACCGCGGAAGTAAGCCCCCTTTTTTTAAGTTCGTCTATCACCCGCTCTGCGATACTCTCTATCGTGAAAAGTTTGCCGTCCGCCGTCGTTTCGTCTCTGTTGTCGCCGAAAAGAAGATTCGAGAGATCGTCATTTAATTCCGCACCGAAAGAAAGTTCTTTTAGCCCCCTAAACGCCCACTTATAGAAAGGCATGTGTTTACCGTTCAGAAGATAAACGGTTTTAAGCGTTGCATTCACGAATTCAACCGCGGAAAGTTGCGACGCCTGATATTCGCCGTGTTTTATACACCTATAGTAGTTATACTGCCCCGCCTGCGCCATTAAAATAAGGTTTCCCGCGAGTTTTTTCAGCGTTATATCTTCGGGCATATAAAGAAGTTTGTTTCGTATCGCGGTGATTTTTCCGAGATCGTCGCGGAAAATCTTGCCGTTAGTCGCTTCGGCAAAATAAAAGGACGGTATTTTAAGCCAAGCGTCAATCGAAAGTTCTCCGTCGGGATCTCCGACCTTTTCGGTAAAAAAGTCGGCGATCCGCTTCACTCCGTACCTGCTGCCCCCGACCGCGCTTACAAGCGAACGCTTAAAGCCCATAAATTCTTTGGGAAGTTTTGCGTAAGCGCGTTCCAACCTAAACTCCGTTTTCGAGTCTATAACGCTTTCGTCCGGCAGGAACAGAATAAACCCCGGCTCGAAGTCGTGATCGGTCGATATCTCGTCGTCGTACCCGTAACAGTCTGATCCGCTGCCGGTCAGCCCCGCGGCTATTACGCTCTCGTATTCGGGAAATTCGTCTTTTATTATTTTTGCGCCGAATTCGAGATAGTATTTCTCGGAAAGTTCAAGCCCTTTCATAGATCTCCTTCGCCCGAACGATAAGTTCTTCGGCGTATTCTTCGTCGCCGTAATAAGAAAATGCCGTCGCGCATTTACTACAGACGAACGCGTAATACCCGTCCCGTCTGTTTTCGCCGTCAAGACGGTCTTTCGCTTTTTTAAGCAGGTTTTTTATTTCGTCTTTTGCCGCGGAATAACCCTTTTCGGTCTCTTTCGCGGTGGCGATATTAAGGTAGGTTATTGCGGCGTCGGGTTTTCCGAAAGGGATATTTTCAACGACCGAAAGCGCCTTTTCATAGTAGCGATAAGCCTCGGTAAACCGTTTTAAGTCCACGAGAGTCAAGGCGTAATTATTGTAAAGTCCGCCGAATCTCGCGTCTTTTCTATCGAGTGTTTTTTCGTAGATAGCCGTCGCCTTTTCAAAGAATATAAGCGACTCTTTCTCTCTTCCGAACGCCTTATACACCGTGCCGATATTAAGGTAAGCCGTTCCCGCGCCCACGGTGTCGCCTATTTTAAGTTCTTCGATAAGACTATTCACCGCGTCGGCGTTCTCTATCGCCTTTTCTTTATTCCCTTCCTTCCTGTAATGCCCCACAAGTTCGGATCGGACGGTGAACTCGCCCTTTTTGTCGTTGCCAGCCAGCGCTTCGGAAAGCCAGTACAAAAGATGACGTTCCGCACCCGAAACGTCGTTTCTTGCGTAGTAAGCGTCGAGTTTTTCTATTACTCTTTGAACTGGTATGGGATCAACCGACTTATCTTTGTCCATATTAAGAACGCAACGCGGCTCTTCGTAATCTTCTTTTCCTATCATCTTACCTGCAAAGTTCCTTTGCGAGTTCTTCTATCTCTTTTTTATTTTCTTCGGATACCGAAGAGAGTATTTTAACGCAGTTTTCGGTAAAAACGATATTTACGGATTTAGAAAACATCTCTTTCATAACTTTCGCGGCGACGGGCGCCCAACTGCCGTTTTCGATTAAGGCAACTGTCTTGTTTTTATAGTTCCGTTCGGAAAGTTCGTCGATAAACCGTTTCATAAACGGGAATATCCCGCCGTTATAAGTGGTGGTAGCAAGTACCATCTTGCCGTAACGGAAGGCGTCTTCCACCGCTTCCGCCATATCGTCTATAGAAAGATCAGCGACGGCGATCTTCGGGCAGCCGTTTTCTTTGAGTTTTTCGGCAAGAAGATCCACCGCGGCTTTCGTATGCCCGTAGACCGAAGTGTAGGCTATAAACACGCCGTCGGTTTCGGTACCGTATGACGACCAAGTGTTATAAAGCCCCAAGTAATAGTCTGTATTTTCGGTAAGCGCAGGTCCGTGCAGGGCGCATATCGCGTTTATTTTTAAATCCGAAAGTTTTTTAAGCAACGTCTGCACCTGCGCGCCGTACTTTCCGACGATACCGAAATAATACCGTCTTGCCTCGCACGCCCAGTCTTCGTCCGCGTCCGTCGTTCCGAACTTTCCGAACGCGTCCGCGGAAAAGAGAACACCGTCTCTTTGATCATAAGCGACGGTAACTTCGGGCCAGTGGACCATGGGCGCGGCGAAGAACTTAAGTTTATGCGCGCCGAGATCCAGAGTGTCGTTCTCGGCGACAATGATACGCCTGTCCGCAAAATCTTCGCCGTAAAAGTTCTTTATCAAGCCGAACGCTTTCGCCGAAGACACTACGACGGCTTTCGGGTACTTTTCGGCAAATTTAAGAATATTCGCCGAGTGATCGGGTTCGGCGTGCAGAATAATAAGGTAGTCGGGCGTTCTTCCGTCTAAAACTTCCGCGATATTGTTTAGCCACTCTTCCCCGAAATTGCCGCCCACCGCGTCGAACACGGCAATTCTGTTGTCTTTTATTAAATACGAATTGTACGCCATGCCCTTTTCGACCTTAAACTGCCCTTCGAAGAGTTTCACGGCGTAATCGTTCACACCGACCGAAAAAATATCGGCGGTGATATTGATTTTTTTATTCATTTTTTTCTCCGTAGATCTGTTTTTGGTTTATTCCGCTAAAGAGAACGAATCCTTACCCACGGCGCATATGGGGCAGGTAAAATCGTTCGGAAGATCGGCGAATTTTGTCCCCGCGGGGATACCGTTTTCCGCGTCTCCCAGATCTTCGTCGTAAACGTAACCGCAAACGTCGCAAACGTATTTCATAGTGATATTCTCCTTAAAAAACCTTTTTTAAAAGTTTAACATACGCAGGATGATAAGTCAATAAAACAAAAGTGTTTTTACGGTAAGGTCATTAAATGAAAAAGTCCGCGGAAAGCGAACTTTTTATATGGGTCGGTTTAATCCGAAAGTTCTTTTTTCAGTATCTTTATCGCGTCTAAATAGCCGTCTTTTCCCTTTCCCTTTACGGTCGCGATACAGAAAGAACGGATATAAGATACCCTCCTGAACTCTTCGCGGGAGTCGGGATCGGAAATATGTACTTCAACGGCGGGAATACCCACGGCCTTTAAGGCGTCCAAAATAGCGACGCTCGTGTGAGTGTACGCGCCGGGGTTGATTGCGATACCGTCAAACTTTTTATAGGCTTTCTGGATTGCGGTAACGATCTTCCCTTCTTCGTTGGACTGAAAAAAGCAAACTTTTACTCCTTCTTTTTTCGCGCCGTCTTTAATAAACTTTACGAGAGTTTTATAGGTGTCTTTTCCGTAAATTTCGGGTTCTCTAACGCCAAGCATATTGAGATTCGCCCCGTTTATGACAAGTATCTTCATAATTTCTCCGTTATTTTTTCGGCGGCGGAACTTACGCTGCCGTCGTTATTTACAGTAAAATCGGCAAACCGTTCGTATAACGGTTCACGTTCTTTTAATAACCTGTCGAAAGCCGCGTCGTCCACTGCGAGAGGTCTGTCCTTTCTTTCGAGTTTGTCTTTTTCGCGGACTATACGGAATATCACGCCGTTGCTTTTTAACGGATATTCGTTCTCGGGAACGGTCACCGCGCCGCCGCCCGTCGCGATTATTATGCCGCGCCTTCCCGAAA
>JAFZXG010000038.1 GCA_017616925.1 Clostridia bacterium
AACGCTTCTCGATACCGTTCCCGATATTCTGGACAATATAAACCTTATGCTTGCGCGTTTCGGATACGGAACGCTCGACGCCGAGACTTTGAAAGGATACGTCGGTTCTGGCGCGAGAAATCTCTGCGCCCGTTCGATAGGCGTACCCCTTACCGAAGAAGAACTCGACGAACGGCTTGACTATTACAACGCGTTATACACCGCGTCCGATAGCCCCAAGACCAAACTGTTCGACGGGATGGCGGAAGTTTTACGCGCCCTTAAAAAGCGCGGATATAAACTTGCGATCCTTACCAACAAACCGCAGGAGACTACCGATAAAGTTTATAAAAATTACCTTAAAGATTTCGGTTTCGACGCGGTGGTGGGGCAGAGCGGCGGCGTAAAATGTAAACCCGACAAGACCGCGACCGTAAATCTTCTAAGTAAACTCGGCGTTCTGCCCGAAAACTGCTATTTCGTAGGCGACGGCGAGACAGACGTACAAACTTCCTTAAACGCAGGAACTCGCGGCATATCTGTTCTTTGGGGTTATCGCAAAAAACATGATCTCGAAAAAGTCGGCGCAAAAGTATTTGCCGACGATCCCGAAGATCTTTTATCGTTAATAACTCTTTGATTTTACCCGAGTTTTTCAGGGAAACTTTCATTTGGAGAATAAAGTGAAGGAACATTTTAAGGTCGCCGTAGTCGGCGGCGGCGCGGCGGGGCTTACGCTTGCTGCGGAACTCGTTCGGAAAGGCGTTAAAGGCGGCGATATTCTCGTTCTCGAAAGAAACGACCGCGTGGGCAAGAAACTGCTTGTCACGGGCAACGGACAGTGCAATCTTTCGAACGAAAATATGCGTCCCGAATTCTATCACGGCGACGCGGCGGTGATCTCTTCTTTCCTTGAAGGATTGAAGACTTTCGACCTTAAAGAATTTTTCTATTCTTTGGGCGTACCGTTAAAAGCCGACGGCGAAGGGAGGATATATCCGCTTTCCAAACAGGCGGGGGCGGTGCTTGACGCTTTTCGTTTCTTCCTTACCGAAAATTCGGTAGAGATCGTAACGGGAGCCAAAGTGCTTTCCGCGGAAAAAAAGGACGGCGTTTTCCGACTGGTTTCCGAAAAGGGCGAATTCAGCGCGGATAAAGTCGCGTTCGCGTTCGGCGGCGCGGCGGGAAAACGGTTCGGGACGGACGGCACGTCCTATTCTTTAGCGGAAAGTTTCGGGCATAGCGTAACTTCGCTTTACCCTTCGCTCGTACAGATAAAGACGGAAACGCAGAAGATAAGGGGATTGAAAGGCTTGAAAGAGGACGTAAGGATCACGGCTTCGGACGGCGAACGGGCGATACGGACCGAAACGGGCGAACTTCTGTTTACCGATTACGGAGTATCGGGATCCGTGGTATTCAAGATATCGGGATACCTTGCGGGGCTTTCCGATCCCCGAATAAATATCGAATTTTTGCCCGACTTTACCCGAAAAGAGATCGAAAAAATAATAAACGACAAACTGCGTCTCGATTTTATAAACAAAAAGGAGATATTATCGGGACTTCTCAATAAAATGGTAGGGGCGGCGGTCGTTAAGACCGCGAAAGCCCTTTCCGCCCCGGAAATAGCGAAAGCGGTCAAGAACTTTTGTCTGAAGGTGACGGGGAACACGGGCTTTAATAACGCGCAGGTCACCAAAGGCGGAATAAACGGCGGCGAGATACGCCCCGAAACTTTCGAGAGCAAACTCTGCGACGGACTGTATATCGTCGGCGAATCGCTCGACGTGGACGGGGACTGCGGCGGATATAATCTTACTTTCGCGTTCTATTGCGGTCATACGGCGGCGGAAGATATAGCGAAACGCGTTAAATAAAAAAGGAATAAATCCGAAAGGAGAGGAATATGAAAAAATTCAAAAAATTCGAACGCAACGAACTTTTAGCCATGCATCTGTCGATGTTGAGAGAGATAGGTCGGTGTATCGGCGTGAAAGCGCCCGCGGGGATGAACAAGGAAGAACTTACCGAAGACATCATGGCTATTCAGCAGGGCAGATTAGAACCCGTAAAGCATAATAACAAGGGTGCGCCGCCAAAAATAAAGATAGACGTATCGGCGTATCTTATCGACGAATACGACGAAAGCCCGTTGCCCTCCGTCACCTTTAACGATTCCGCGAAAGCGGCGGACGGCACTTTCGTCGCCGAAGGCGTTCTGGAACAGCACGTTTCCGGCTACGGATTTTTACGCGTGAATAACTACGAAAATTCCGAAAACGACATTTACGTTTCCATACAGAACATAAGAAAATTCAATCTGCGCCGCGGCGATAAGATCAAGGCTACCGCGAAAATAGTCCGTTCGGGCGACTCGGCGGCGCTTCAGGACGTTATTTCGATAAACGATCTGGATCCTAAACTCTTTTTAAAGCGTTCGAGTTTCGACGATCTTGTTCCGTACTATCCCACCGACAGAATAAGATTAGAGCGTGAAGACGGCGATAACGATATTGCGCTTCGCTGTATCGACCTTTTCGCACCGATAGGTATGGGACAAAGGGGACTGATAGTCGCCCCGCCCAAGACGGGAAAGACGACGCTGCTTAAAATGATAGCGCAGTCGATAGAGAAAAATCACCCCGAAGTGAAACTCATAATCCTTCTCATCGACGAAAGGCCCGAAGAAGTTACCGATATGAAACGTTCGGTCAAAGGCGAAGTGGTGTTCTCGACTTTCGACGAGGGCGCGGAACATCACGTCAGAGCCGCCGAACTCGTTATCAACAGGGCTAAAAGGCTGGTGGAAGTCGGACAAAACGTGGTTATTTTAATGGACTCTATCACGAGGCTTGCGAGAGCGTATAACAACACCATAGAATCTTCGGGGAAAACCCTGTCGGGCGGTCTCGATCCCGCCGCGCTTACGGGCCCGAAGCGTTTCTTCGGTGCGGCGAGAAACATAGAGAACGGCGGCAGTCTTACGATACTTTCGACCGCGCTTATAGACACGGGCAGCAGGCTTGACGACGTTATCTACGAAGAGTTTAAGGGCACCGGCAATATGGAAATAACGCTCTCCCGCGAACTTTCGGAAAAACGGATATTCCCCGCGATAGACATTTATAAATCGGGAACGAGAAAGGAAGAATTGCTTTTAACGAAAGAAGAACTCGACGCCGAATATAAACTCCGCAAGATACTGTCCGAAAGGAACGACGCGACCGACAGTTTACTTGAAATGATGAAAAAGGCAAAGAACAATCTTGATCTGCTCGGCAAACTCGACGTTTGGATAAAGATCTATTCGAAATAAAATGAAATCGGAGAGAAACAAGACCATCGACTTCGGGTTAGAAGAAGGGGAAAAGTATTTAAGTAAATGCGTTCCCGCGGAAGAATACGAAACGGGAACTACCGACGTAACGATACTCGGCGACGCGTTTTCGGCGACGGGTAGGATCGCCGACCGTTCTGTCGATCTTCTGATCGTCGATCCCCCGTATAATATGAACAAAAACTTTCACGGCGGGATATTTAAAAAGACGGACGATACCGTCTATTCCGAATACACGGAAAAATGGATCACGGCGGTAAAGCCAAAACTTAAAGATACGGCGAGTGTTTACGTTTGCTGCGACTGGGAAAGTTCGATAGTCGTAGGCGCGGTACTTAAAAAGCATTTTATTCTGCGCAACCGCATAACTTGGGAACGCGAAAAGGGCAGGGGCGCGAAAGCCAACTGGAAAAACTCTATGGAAGATATATTTTTCGCCACCGTAGGCGAAGAATACTTTTTCGATCTCGACGCGGTGAAGATAAGGAAGAGAGTGCTTGCACCTTATAAAAAGGACGGCGAACCGAAAGACTGGCGGGAGATCGAAGACGGTAAATTCCGCGACACCTGTCCGTCGAATTTCTGGGACGATAT